>NZ_JBFAZH010000674.1:0-4333 GCF_040681735.1 Actinoplanes sp. NPDC051633
CACGACGAGCCCGAAGCCCCGATCCACGACGTCCCCGACGAACTCCGCGCCGCGCCCGGACAGCTCGGCCATCGTCGACTTGAGGTCGTCACACATCAGCGAGACATCGAACTGCTGCGTGCCGCCCGGCCCGGCCGGGTGCACGCCCAACTCGCTGGGGCCGGTCTTGAAGATCAGCCACCCGCCGCCGGTGTCGGCCGCCGGAAATCGGAGCACATCGGAGAAGAACGCCCGCGCGGCGTCCGGGTCCTCCGCGAAGATCAGCGTGTGCACTGAGGTGATCACCCCCTCAGCCTACGCAAGCTGTCACTTGGCGTCGGCGTAGCACTCGACGACCGCCACATCCAGCGGGAAGCGGACCTTCGTCTCGCCGAAGAGCAGGCGGCCCGCCTCCGCCGCGGCGGCGTGGACCGCTTCCTGCACCCGGCCCGTCTCCTCCTCCGGGCAGTGGATCACCACCTCGTCGTGGACGAAGAAGACCAGCTCCGCCTTTGCACCCTCCAGCGCCGTACGCAACGAAGCCAGCAGCACCAGCGCCCACTCCGCCGCCGTCGCCTGGACCACGAAGTTGCGGGTGAAACGGCCCCGCGCCCGGCCCGACGCGCCGCCCTGCGACTCCGCCGAACCCGCCTCCTCCGGCGGCTCCAGACCCGCATCGCGCCACGCCGTCGACGCCGGTGGGCAGGTGCGGCCCAGCCACGACCGGACCAGGCCGCCGGCCTCGCCCGTGCGGGCCGCCGCCTCCACGAACTCGAACGCCGTGGGATAGCTCTGCCGCAGCACCGCCAGCGCCGGGATCGCCGCCCCGCCGGTCTGGCCATACATCGCGCCGAGCAGCGCCACCTTGGCCTTCGCCCGGTCGCCGTCGAAGGAATCCGCCGCCAGCGCCGCATAGAGGTCGCCGGCCGAGGCCGCCGCGGCCAGGCGGGCGTCGCCGGAGATCGCGGCCAGCACCCGCGGCTCCAGCTGGCCGGCGTCGGCCACCACGAAACGGTGGCCCGGGTCGGCCACCACCGCGCGCCGCACCGCCTTGGGCACCTGCAGGGCGCCGCCCCCGCGCGTCGCCCAGCGGCCGGACACCACGCCGCCGGGCACGAACTCCGAGCGGAAGCGCCCATCGACGATCCAGGCGTCGCGCCACGCCCAGCCGTGCGCCGTCCAGATGCGATAGAGCTCCTTGTACTCCAGCAAGGGCTTGACCGCCGGATGCTCGACCCGGCGCAGCACCCACGCCCGCGTGTTGGGCACCTCGACGCCGGCCCCGGCGAAGGCGCGGATCACCTCGGCCGGGGAGTCGGGATGCAGGCCGTGCACGCCGAAGGCCGCATTGATCTCGGCGGTCAGCTCGGCCAGGCGGCGCGGCGGCCCGACCGGCTGGGGCGCGCCGAGCAGCTCGCGCAGCAGCTCGTCGTGCAGGTCGGCGCGCCACGGCAGCCCGGCCCGGCCCATCTCGACGCCGAGCAGGGCACCGGCCGACTCGGCGGCGACCAGCAGGCGGAAGCGGCCGGGGTGCTCGGTCGCCGCGAGGCGGGTCTGCTGGTCGGCGAAGGCGCGAGCGATGTCCTCGACCCTCGCCGAGCCGGACGTGGGCGCCGGGCCCGTGTCGAAGAGCGAGCCCTGGCTCAGGCCGGGCGGATCGGGCTGGCGCGGTGGCGGATCGGGCGGCACCGGCCGGCCGTCGAGCCGCGCCAGGATCGCGGGCAGCGCTCGCGGCGACCCCCAGCGGCCGGCGTGACCCTGCAGCAACGCCTCGGTCAGCTCGAGGTCGTGGCACCGGCGGACCCGCACCCCGGCGCGCAGGAGGACCGGGTAGAGCTCGGCGGTGGCCGCCCACACCCAGCGGACCGGGCCGGACGCCTCGCGGGAGCGGATCGCCGCCGCCAGATCGGGCACCTCCTCGGCCGGCCCGCCCGACCGGCCGTCAGGGTGCAGGCTCAGGAGCCGGCCGCCCCCGTGCGCGGCCGGACCGACGCCGCCGTCCTGCACCGCGACGAGCGCGCCCGGGCCGACGGCCGACGGACCAGCCGGCGGAGAGGAGGAGATGTCCACCCCCCGATTCTCGCCCGGGGGTACGACAAAACCGCGTTACTTGACGGCGCCCGCGGTGAGCCCCGCCTGGATCTGGCGCTGGAAGACCGCGTAGACCACGATCATCGGCAGGATCGACAGGGTCAGCGCGGCGAAGAGCGTCGACCACTGGGCCTGGTATCCGGCCGACGTGCTGATGTTCGCGATGCCCTGGGTCAGTACCCACTTGGAGTCGGCGCCGGCGCCCTGCATGATCGCGACCGGCAGCAGGTACTGGTTCCACTGGCCGACGATGTTGAAGATCGTGATGCTGACCAGGCCGCTGCGCGCCATCGGCACCATGATCTGGAAGAACGTTCTGGTGTACGAGGCGCCGTCCACGGTCGCCGCCTCCTCGATCTCCATCGGCAGCGTCTTGAAGAACGCGGCCAGGAAGAACACCGTGAACGGCAGCGAGTACGCGATGTACACCAGGATCAGCCCGGTGAACGTGTTGAGCAGCCCGAAGCTCTTCAGGATGAAGAACAGCGGGACCAGGGCCATGAAGGTCGGGAAGGCGAGCCCGCTGACGAACAGGTAGTAGATGAAGCGGTTGCCGAAGAACTTGAAGCGGGCGAGCACGTAGGCGGCCATCGAGCCGAACAGCATCGTGCCGGCCGTGCTCAGCACCACGACGAAGACGCTGTTCAGGAAGTACTGGCCGACGTGCGCGGTGTTCCACGCGTTCACGTAGGACTCGAGGGAGAACGAGCCGGGCAGGCCGAACGGCTGGCCCAGGAAGATCTCGGTGTTGTTCTTGAACGAGCTGAGCACCACCCAGATCAGCGGGCCGGCGGTGGCCAGCGCCCAGATGAACAGGGCGATGTGCGCCAGGCCGGAGAACGCGTTGACCTCGCGCTTCACGTCGGGCTTGCGGCCCGAGGCGGCGGCCTTCGTGGGTGTGGCGGGTGCGCCGGCAGTCACGGTCATGGCGTACCCCTCACATCTCGACGGCGTCGCGGCGCGTGACCCGCAGGGTCAGCGCGGCGAACGCCAGGGTCAGGATGAACAGTGAGACACCCAGCGCGGAGGCGTAGCCGGCCTGGGAGTACTCGAACGCGTTGCGGTAGATCATGAGGCTGAGCACCGAGGTGGCGCCGTCCGGGCCGCCGCGCTCGACGGACATGATGTTGACCAGAGCGAAGACGTCGAAGGCCGCGATGCCGAGGTAGACCCAGGCGACCTGGATGGTCTGCCACAGCAGTGGGACGGCGATCCGGAAGAACAGCGTGATCCGGGTGGCGCCGTCGAGCGCCGCGGCCTCGTAGACCTCGGGCGAGATGGAGCCCATGCCGGCCGAGAACAGCACCACGTAGAAGCCGACCGACTGCCAGACCAGCACCGCGACGATGCAGATCAGCGCGAGGTTCTTGTCGGCCAGGAACAGGATCGGATCCCAGCCGGACGGGAGCAGGCCGTTGATCAGCCCGCTCTCGTCCGGCGAGTAGACCCGGCCGAAGATCACCGCGACGATGGCCAGGGCCAGCAGCTGCGGGAAGAAGAACAACACCCGGTACAGCTTCGAGCCCCAGACACCGCGGGTGGTGCCGCCCTTGTGACCGCCGCCGACGTTCAGCAGGAACGCGAACACCAGCGCGATGGCGATCGTGACGAGCGGCAGGACGAGGAGTACGAACAGGTTGTGCTGGACCGATCGCCAGAACAACTCGTCGTTCCACATCGTGACGAAGTTCTTGAAACCGACGTACTCGATGGGCCCCAGCCCCGACCAGTCCGTGAGCGCCAGCTGGAAGGTCTGTACGTACGCCGCGATCACGAAGACCGCGTAGAGCGCCACCGGCACAGCAAGGAAACCGATGATGAAGGGATACTTGCCGCGCCGCATGGCGTCCTTTCTACGTCCCCTGCCCGGCGGAAAGGAAGCCTTTAGTCCGGTCAAGGGTGGTGGCGGGGCTGTGGACGGCTAGATGGCGTCCGCGGCCTTCTGCATCCTGGCGCAGAATGCGTCGGCCGTGCCGCCCTCGAACATCAGCTGGTTGGTCGCCGCCTGGCCCTCGGTGTCCAGCTTCTTGTACAGGTCCGGCCAGCGGTAGCTGAAGAAGTCCTTGCCGGCCGCCTTGACCAGCTCGTTACCACTGGTCAGACCCGGGGAGATGGTCAGGCCGTCGGCCGAGCCCTGCACGACGGTGAGCACCTTGGTCAGCTTGGTGAAGCCGGCCGCGTTCTCCTTGCCGAGCATTTTGCCATGACTCCCACCTCACTTTCTCTTTCTTTATTTTCTAGTCCATATCATCAGAATCATCTG
>NZ_JBFAZH010000675.1:0-4332 GCF_040681735.1 Actinoplanes sp. NPDC051633
CGCCGTAGCCCGTCGGTGGCGGAGTGCAGCCACGCTGCGGCCAGCGGCGCGGTGGCCTTGGCGATGGTCATCGGCACTACGAGCAGGCCCGCGATGGTGGCGTAGCGTTGGGTGTCGCCGCGCCGAACAGGCCCTGGTCAGCGTGGTGGCCACCAGCTATCTGCTCGGCGTGTCGACCCGGCGGGTGGAGAAACTGGCCGAGCAACTCGGCGTCAAGCAGCTGTCGAAGTCGCAGGTCTCGGAGATGGCGCAGCACCTGGACGCGCAGGTGGAAGCGTTCCGCAACCGGCCGCTGGACGCAGGCCACTACACGTTCGTCTGGATGGACGCGCTGACCATCAAGGTCCGCGAACACGGCCGGACGGTGAATGTGCACGCCCTGATCGCGGTCGGGGTGAACGCCGACGGCGGCCGGGAGGTTCTCGGTCTGGACGTCGCCAGCGATGAGGACGGTGCCGGCTGGCTGGCCTTCCTCAGGTCCTTGACGGCTCGCGGGCTGTCCGGGGTGCGGCTGGTCATCTCCGATGCCCACCGCGGCCTGGTCTCGGCGATCGGCGCCGCGCTGCCCGGCGCCGGTTGGCAGCGGTGCCGCACGCATTACCTGCGCAACCTGTTGGCGAAGGTGCCCAAGACCGCGCAGCCGTGGGTCGCCACCCTCGTGAGGACGATTTTCGACCAGCCCGACGCCGACGCGGTGACCGCCCAGTACGCGCGGGTGGTCGAGGCGATCGAGCAGAAATTCCCGGCCGCGGCCGAGCACCTCGACGACGCCCGCGGTGATCTCCTCGCATTCACGGTGTTCCCGCGCGAGATCTGGCGACAGGTCTGGTCCAACAACCCGCAGGAGCGGCTGAACAAAGAGATCCGCCGGCGCACCGACGTGGTCGGGATCTTCCCCAACCGGGCGGCGATCATCCGCCTGGTCGGCGCGGTGCTGGCCGAGCAGACCGACGAATGGACCGAAGCCCGCCGCTACATGGGCCTCGAACTCTTGAACAAGGCCCGCCTCACCACATCGACACCGAACAACCGGCAACCACCGACACCCAACCGGCGCCGATCGCCGCCTAGGATCAACCCGGATCTCCACGGTGATCGTCTTCTACACCACGCCCGTGGACGCGACCTGCCGTCGCTTGTGAGCTGCCTGTCAATTGCGTGAGGAACCGGCCGTTGGACATGCTCGCCCCTCAACTGGTGATAGCAACCGCGGACTATTGGTCCCAGATGTCGGCGCCGCACTCGGTGTCCGTCCGCGAGACAACGCCAGCAGGAGGCTTCCATGAGACGGTGAAAGCAGTACGGGGTGTCGACGCCGCGTGTACGTCGCAGACAATGTAGGACGTGATTCGGTAGACGAAACCTTTGACGGCTGCGCTGGTGATGATCGCCGAGGACCTCGCCGCGGCGAGACCGGGAGCAAGCTGATCGCGTCACCTAAGAACATCAGGGGTGCGGGACGGAATCCAGCGGGTTCGACGCGTGAAGTATCCGAGTTCGTCGGCCGGCGACCAAGGAGTTGTGCACACATCCAGGTGATGGCTGTGGCGGCGGGCGACGCAGATGAGGGCGAGAGAGGAGGGTTCAGCCGGGCCTGCCGGCCGGTCCGTAAGGTAAGAGTATGAGGACTCCGGTCCGCCCGGCGCGGGCGGTCGCCGCGCTCGCCCTCGCCCTCGTGGTTCTACCCCTGCTCGTGAACTTCCTGTCCGACGACGCCCCGGACTGGCTCACCTCGCCGACCCTAGTAATCCCGGCCATCGTCGCAGTTTTTGCGGCGCTGGCCTTCGACCATCTGCGGCCGTCCCCCGACGCCCAGGAGACGACCGCCGCGGCGGAGTCGCGGTTCGCGGCCCGGTTGATCGGCACAACCCGCAAAACTCTCGAAGCGATGGACCGCGGCTCGATCGACGTCGAGGCCGGGGTGGTGCTCGGCCCGGCCGCCAGGCTCCCGCTGACGCTGCGGCCCGCGGACGAGGTCGACGGGCCGCACCGGGCGGTCACCAGCGTGGCCGAGCTGGTCGACGCCGTGGTCGACCTGCGCGGCGGCCTCTCGGTCACAATGGTCGGCGAGCCCGGCGCAGGAAAGAGCACTTTCCTGCGCGACGTCAGCTGGGCGCTCGCCGAGGACGCGGCTGCGCGGCTCGGCCGCGGCGACGACCCGGTCATGCCGATCCTGATCGACGCCGGCTCGTGGCCCGCCGGGATCGGGCTCGCCGGCCAAGTGCGGCAAATCGTGCAGCGGCGCAGTGCGGTGCCTGCCGCGGTCGTTGACCGCTGGCTGGCCACCGGTACCGTCTATCTGCTGATCGACAATCTGAGCTGGCTGCCGCCGCTGCGCCGAAAGGCGGCGATCGAGCGGGTGAACGCCTTCCGGACTGCCCATCCCACAGTCGGCCTGATGCTCGCAGTCAATCCGGACGGCACCCGGGCCGGCGGCGCCGAGCTTGACTTGCCCGCGCTGGTTATCGAGCCGGTCAGCCCCGGCCAGGTGCACCTGCATCTCGACCGGTTCCGCGGCACCCATGACGAGCTGCGCTCTGTGGCCCGCGACTCGCCCGCGCTGGTCGACGTGCTACGGACCCGGCTGTTCTTCACCACCGCCCTGCTGGCCTTCCCGGACCGAGACGGCACTACCATGCTGCGGCTGCGGGACGGCGATCCGCGGCGGGCGATCATCGAGTCGTACGCCGGATCCATGCTGCTCCGCGATGACCGCGCCGGACCGCTCGCTGCACCGGCGGCAGGGGCGGACCGCGAGGCGTTCCTGCGCGACCTCGGCTGGATCGCTGTCCAGCTACATCGCCTGAACTCGTTCTACCTGCGAGATTTCCTGATGGCCGAATGGATACCGGAGCGGTGCGCCCGCCGGGTAATTAACCTGTCGGTCGGTCTCTTGGCGGCCCTGGTCTCCGCCCTCGGCGCGGCGGCGATCCTCGCGCCCCGCCATCCGGTGGTCGGGCTCTCCGTCGCGCTGACGCTATTCGTGCTGCTGAGCGCCGCCCACGTGCCGGACCGAACGGGCGACACCGCGATCCCGGTACGGACGGCGCGCCCCCGTGCCTCGTGGTCGGTCCGTGAATTCCGGCGCGGGTTCCGGCGGTTAGGTGGGGTGGTGACGATCGGCTGCGCCCTGTTCGACGCGATCCGCCTCTACCAGGGTTTCTCGGCCTGGGAATCACTCGACGCCGGTCAGCGGCAGCGTCTGCTGATCTTTGCGGTGGTCGCGGTGCTCTCGGTGAGCGGGCTCGCCCTGCTCCAGGGCGTCCGGTGGGAGTGGACGGACACCGAGAACTGGATGGTCGGGCCCGTCGTGCGCCCGTTCGGCCCATTTGCCCTGCGTAGCGCGCGTTGGGCCTCCTACGCCGCCCTCGCGTCCGGCGTCGTCACGGCGCTGCTGCTCGGCACTGGGCGCCTGCTGATGACCGCCTTCAGTACGGTCGACCGGTCGTACCCAGAAGTCTTCGCCTCTCTACGGCCAGCGCTCGACGCCGGCGTCCTGGCCGCCGCTGTCGTTTTCGTCACCGTGCTCGTCGTGCTTCTCAGCGCCCGCCTCGAAGTCACCGTGGTGGAGGCCAGGTTGCGTGACGACCGTCTCATCCCCGCCGACCTGCCTGCCTTTCTGCACCGCGCTACGCGGCTCGCGCTCCTGCAACGCGCCGGCGGGAACGAGTACATGTTCAGCCATCAGATCCTGCGCGACCACTTCGCGACCCGGCCGCCGGACCCAGATAAGGGGTCGTAGAAGCTCACGAAATCGCTGCGCAACGCCGGGCTGATTCTTGTGCACCCAGGGTCGCGCTACCTGGGCTGTTCAGAGCGGGTCCCTGCTCCCAATCCGCTCCGACCGCGGCGGGGCAGCGTCATGCATCTGCGGTCTCGCCTGCTTAGGTTCAACCAGTTCCCAGGATGCGCCTGGGGAGGCGCAACGACCAGTAGCGCGCCCCGGCGGAACGACTACACCGCAGGGGCGGACGACACCAGTGGCCACGCGACCTCCACCACCCGTGGGGCGGCCGGGTGCAGGTCGTCGGCGACGCGCGCGTAGGTCATGGCCACGCCCTCGACGACCCGCGGAACAGGGTGTCGGCGTCCGTGGCGGCCCAGCAGCAACGCTTAGCGCGGAACACGCGGCGCGGCGGAGGAGGAACCATACGGGCGCGGACGCGTCTAAGAGATCGCCGCCATCGCAGCCGAGGAGGTCATCATGGACATCGCTACGGTGCGCCGCAGCTCGGCGTGTTGGCGCTAGCCGGTTGTCCTCACGGCTGCTAGATCATCTTCCCCACCCGGGCGGGTTGATGTTAGTTGGTGTGGACGGCTCGTAGTGAGATG
>NZ_JBFAZH010000676.1:0-4324 GCF_040681735.1 Actinoplanes sp. NPDC051633
CGGGCGCCCGCGCCCCCGCCCCCGTCATGGTGGCGGCCGCCTCGGTCGCGGTCGCGGTGCGGCGGCGGCCGGCGATCGGGACCGTGACGATGGGCCCGGGCGGCTGGGTCAGCCTCAAGCGCACCGGGTCTCCCCCGCTGCGCGACGGCGCCCGCCGCCCGTGGTGGGCGCATGCGCTGCGGGCGCACCGGCTGGTCGTCGAGCCTTGACCGGCCGGGACCTTCGACCCTGACGGCTCGGGCCCGGCTCGGAAAGGCTGGACCCGAGTCGAGGAGGAATGATGCGGCGCTTCCAAGCCTGGCGGGGATTCACGGGTACGCGGCGCTCGGGCTGCCTTCGCCGCTCGCCGACACGCAACCGCCCGGCCGCGACGTGATCGACCGGGTGCGGATGCAGTTCCGTGAGCGGGACCTCGTGGTCTGCTGAGCCACTCAGCTCGGGTGCTCGCCGAGCAGGCGGGTGGCGAGCACCGCGGCCTGCGTCCGGCGCTCGAGCCCCAGCTTGGCCAGCATGCTGGAGACGTAGTTCTTCACCGTCTTCTCGGCGAGGAACATGCGCCCGGCGATCTCCCGGTTGGTCAGCCCTTGCGCGACGAATTCCAGGATCCGCCGCTCCTGCTCGGTGAGGGCAGCCAGCTCGCGCGGCTGCTCCACGCCGTGCCGGATGCGCTCCAGCACCCGCTGGGTCACCGCGGGGTCGAGCAGTGACTGGCCCTCGGCCACCCGGCGGACGGCGTCCACCAGGTCGGTGCCGCGGATCTGCTTGAGCACGTAACCGGAGGCGCCGGCCATGATCGCGGCGAACAGGGCCTCGTCGTCGTCGTACGAGGTCAGAATGAGTCCCTTGATCGTCGAGTCGATCGCCCGCACGTCGCGGCACACGTCGATGCCGTTGCCGTCGGGCAGGCGCGCGTCCAGCACCGCGACGTCGGGCCGCAGGGCGGGGATGCGCCGGGTCGCCTCCTGGGCGGAGGCGGACTCCCCGACCACCTCGATGTCCCCGGCGGCGTGGAGCAGGTCGGCGAGGCCACGACGGACAACCTCATGGTCGTCGAGCAGGAACACACGGATCATAGGTACTTCTTACCCCGCGCGGGCGTCGGCACCTAGGGCCCAAGGTCCTGCCGCACCCTGGCGTTGTCCGGTGGTCTCGCGGAGCTGCTAGTGATGCTGGCCGGTCCGGCCCTGGGCATGCCGGTGGCGCTGCTGTGGGTCAATCTGCTGACCCACGGCGTCCCGGGCGTGGCCCTCGGCGCCGAGCCGGCCGAGTCGGACGCGCTGCGCCGCTCGCCCCGCTCGCCGCAGCAGTCCGTGCTCGGTGACGGGCTGGTGCGCAGCGTCTGCGACGGCGGCGCTCGCCCTCATCCGGCGCCGGGATCCGGCCGGCCGCGGCGCCGGAGGAACACACGCGTGATGCGGGCGACCCCGTACTCGTAGACCATGGCGCCGACGTTCGAGCCGGCCAGGAAGATCAGCGCCTCGTCCGACGTGATCGGGCCGCTCACCAGGGCGACGCCGAACGCGCCGAGGTAGTACGGCGCCTCCTTGACCAGCTCCGTGCCGACGTACCCGGTGGCGGCCGCCCACCGCCGGGCCCGCACGCTGTCGCTGAAGCGGCGGACCAGGTCGTGCGCTGCCTTGGAGAAGACATTGGTGCTCATCCCGGTCGTGGCCAGCAGCACGGAGTTCGCCCGCACGTTGGCCCGCATCCCGAGCGCCCATGCGGCGTAGCTGAGCACCAGGACGGCCGGCAGCCAGCGGTGCCCGAGGTCGGCCAGCAGACCGGAGGCGACCAGGCCCACGCCGGCCGCGGTCGCGATCAGGTCGAGGGCGTAGGTCGCCACCACGGTGGCGAGGACGGAGGTCCCCCACCGGGCTCGTGCGGTCGTCTCAGGCATCATTGATCGAGAGCCGTTCGGCGAGGATGCGGATACCTCGTCAACGCCGATGCGCTGTCGTGGTTACGACCGGGAGATCGCCGCAAGCAGGCCGGCTCGGGACGGTCCGGGCAGCGGATACCGCGGCGCGGTCAGCCCGAGAGCGAAGATGCGGTCGCGCAGCGCAGGGTCGGCGAACACCTCGTCGGGCGTCGTGAGGAAGGACCCGACCGACACGTACGCCCGCAGGACATCCTGATCGCGCAGCGCGGCCGCGAACAACGCCTTCGCTCCGGCCCACCGCCGGTCGTCGGTCCGGTACGGCACGCCCGCGATGTCGCCGTCGATCTCGGCCAGCCGGTGCGCGTCGAAACCGGTGGTCGCGCGGTAGAGCGGCTCCACCGTACGCGCGGTGGCTTCGTCGAAGCGGCGGACCAGCTTGTCATGCTCGGCGGCGCCGGTCTCCCGCAGCACGTCGCGCAGGACCCGGGCGTGGATGATCGCGAAGGAGGCCCCACGGCCCAGCGACGGATTGGTGCACGCCCACGCGTCACCGACGGCGACCACACCGGTGGCGATCGGCTCCCCGTCGACGACGAACCGCCGCAGCCGGTCCTCGATGCCGGCCATCACGTCGACGCCGGTGATGGGTTCCGCGTCGGCCCAGTGCGCGGCGAGCGGGTACTCCCGCAGGGCCGCCGACCACGCCGCGGGCTCGCGGAGTGCCCGCAACGCCTTGTCCTTGGCGCTCGCGGTCAGCACGACGCTCCAGGTGCCGTGGTCAGCCGGCAGGGTCAGCAGGGTGATCGAGTCGTGGGTCTGCAGGATCACCGTTTGCTGCTCGGGAAGGTCGTGCGCCGTGAAGTGGCGGCTGTAGTAGACGAAGCCGGCGTCGGCGCGCTCCTCGGCGGGTGGCGCCGCGCCGGCCTCGGTGAGCCAGGCCGGCAGCGCCGACCTGCGGCCACCGCAGTCGACGACGAGGTCGGCCTCGACCGTGCCGTCCGTGGTGGTCACGCCGGTCACCCGGGGTGCCGGGGTACGGCCGTCGGTGCGTACGCCCGTGACCCGCACGCCGCGGCTTACCCGCACCCCGCCAGCGGCGCCGGCCAGCGCGGCCTCGAGCACGGGGCGGCGGGCCGTCACCGTGTCGAAGCGAGCGTCACTCTCGCGGATCTCGCCGCGCAGCTGCGCGGGCAGCGCGGTCAGCGGATTGAATGTGGTGGCGCCGACCGAGAGCACTGCCTCCGCCGCGTCCGGGAGCTCGGCGCGCAGCTCCGTCCACCATCGGGGCAGCAGGTAGTGCGGCTGCCGGAACTGGTTGACGCCCGGCCTCTGCCAGTCGTCCCACGGCCGCCCGGCCGGGGATGCGAGGTCTCGTTCGAGGACGGTCACGTCGTGACCGTCGCGGTCCAGCATCATCGCCGTGGTGAGGCCGGCGATGCCGGCGCCCAGGATCACAATCTTCGCCATGCCGTGCAGCCTGCGGCCCGGCGTTGCTCACTTTCCAGGTCAGACGCTGCTCATCCGCCGACCACCTGCTGTCCGGTTTCGGTCACCCAGAGCCGGTCGGTGAGCTCGTCCACCGCCTTGGCGAGATGCCGCCGGTACGTGCTGAACGGCAACCCGAGCACCTCAGCCGCCGCCTCCTGGCTGGGCGCCGGGCTGAGATAGGTGCGCTGCAGCACCGACCGCAGCCGGTCGCCCCGGGGCAGCTCGGCCAGACCGTCCACGGCGGCGCGCACCGCCGACCGGACCGCTGCGGGGTCGGCGCCCAGCGAGGTGCCGGCCAGCGCGCACGAGGCGAGCCGCTCGGGCCGGTGCAGCAGCGGCAGGGCTGCGCGGACCGCGGCGCCGAACTCCTCCCGGCTCAGCGGCAGGGGACGCCGCATCGACTGCGGCGGCAGCCCGGAGCCGCCGGACTGCTCCCGTTCGTTCATAAGCTCGAGCCAGGCGTCGACCGGGAACCGGCGGAAGTCGTTGCCGTACACGACGTGGCGCCGCCCGTCGAAGGTCACCTCCAGCACCTCGCGGAAGGCCAGATAGTCGAAGAACGGGCCCCAGAAGTCCGGGTCGACGGTGGTGATCAGACCCCAGGCGAGCGGGCGGCCGCACCACTCGATGATGGACGAGACCGATCCGACGAAGACGGCGTACTGGTCACTCTGCGAGCCGTCGCGGCCGGACAGGAACCGCGCGATGTCCACCTGCTCGCCCGGCCGCAGCGGCGCGGTCGCGGCGATGTGCGCCAGCACCGCGCGGACCACCGGGTCACGGTCGTCCAGCGTCGAGCCGGAGGGGCAGAACGTGTGGTACACGAACCCGCCGACGCCCTGGGTGGTGCGCAGCACGCTGGCGCCGCCGGGCCGCTCGGCGAACCACTCGCGGGCGTAGGCGGCCGACAGCGGGCCGACATGGTCACCGATCTGGGCGACGATGCCGGGCAGTTCC
>NZ_JBFAZH010000677.1:0-4319 GCF_040681735.1 Actinoplanes sp. NPDC051633
GGCGCCCCACCACGCCGGGACGCCGGCGGCGGCGGTCGGGCCGAGCAGTTTCGCGAGCATGTCCGCCCGGTCGCGCACGCCGGCCGGTGTGCCCTCGACGAGCACCGCGACCTCGATGTCGCCGGTCGGCGGGGCGTTGACCTCGATCGCCGACGGGACCACCTGCGCGCCCAGCACCGCGGCGACCAGGCGGCCCGCGCCGTCCGGCGCGGAGGCCGTCGCGGTGATCACGGCGGTCGCGGCCGGGAGGGGGTGCAGCCGGAACGCGCATTCGGTGATCAGGCCGAGCGTCCCGTACGAGCCGGTGAACAGCTTGCCCAGGTCGTACCCGGCGACGTTCTTCACGACCTTGCCACCCGCGCGGGCGACCGTGCCGTCGGCCCGCACCACCTCGATGCCGATCAGCAGGTCGCGGGCGGTGCCGTAGAGGGTGCGGCGCGGGCCGCTGATGTTCGCCGCGACCGTGCCGCCGATCGTCGCGCCCGGCAGCGGGGTGTCCAGGGCGAGCTCCTGTCCGGGCAGGTCGAGGTCGTCCAGGCGGGTGCCGGCGCCGAGCACGGTGATCAGGTCGCCGGCCGCGTGCTCACGGACGCCGGCCATACGGTGCGTGTCGATGATCAGGTCCAGCGTGCGCGGCGGCGTACCCCAATCGATCTTGGTGCCGGCGCCCCGGACCACCACGCTGAGGCCGCGCGCGTCCGCCAGCAGCGCGGACGCCTCGGCCGTCGACGCCGGCGCGGCGACCAGCCGGGCCGGGACGCCGCAGACCACGTCGTCGTCACCGGCCGGGCGGGTCAGTTCGTCGAGCGCGCCCATCAGAACACCTCCGCTACGCCGGCCTCCTGCAGCCGGTGGGCACCCTTGTGCCGGCCCGGCACCTCGCCGCACAACCGCGGCGTCGGGTAGATCTTGCCGGGGTTGGCCAGCCCCAGCGGGTCGAACGCGCACCGCACCAGCTGCATCGTGTCCAGGTCGTCGTCGGTGAACATCCGCGGCATGTACTTGGACTTGTCCATGCCCACCCCGTGCTCGCCGGTGATCGAGCCACCGAACTCGATGCACAGGTCGATGATCGCGCCGGACACCTCCTCGGCCCGGTCCGCCTCACCCGGCACCGTGTCGTCGAAAAGCACCAGCGGGTGCAGGTTGCCGTCGCCGGCGTGGAAGACGTTCGCCACCCGCACGCCCTTCTCGGTGGCCAGCGCGCCGATCCGGCGCAGCACCTCGGGCAGCGCGGTCCGCGGGATCACGCCGTCCTGCACGATGTAGTCCGGGCTGATCCGGCCCACCGCGGCGAAGGCGGACTTGCGGCCCTTCCAGATCAGCGCCCGCTCGGTGTCGTCGGCGGCGATCCGGATCTCGGTCGCGCCGTTCTCCCGGCACATCCGCACCACCTGGTCGAACTGCGACTCGACCTCGGCCTCCGGGCCATCCAGCTCGACCACCAGCACGGCGCCGGCGCCCTCGGGATATCCGCAGTGCACGGCCGCCTCGGCCGCCTCGATGGCGAGCGCGTCCATCATCTCGATCGCCGCGGGCACCACCCCGGCGGCGATGATCGCGGAGGTGGCGGCGCCGGCCTGGTCGGTGGACCCGAAGCCGGCGAGCAGGGTACGCACCACCTCCGGCAACCGGACCAGGCGGACCGTGACCTCGGTGGCCAGCCCGAGCGTCCCCTCGGACCCGACGAACGCGCCGAGCAGGTCGTACCCCGGGGCGTCCGGCGCCCGCCCGCCCAGCATGACCAGGTCGCCGTCCGGGGTGACCACCTGCGCGCCCAGCACGTGGTTGGTGGTGAAGCCGTATTTCAGGCAGTGGGCGCCGCCGGAGTTCTCCGCCACGTTGCCGCCGATCGAGCAGATCTGCTGGCTGGACGGGTCCGGCGCGTAGTAATAGCCGTGCGGGCGCGCGGCGTGCGAGACGTGCAGGTTGATCACACCGGGCTGCACGACGGCCCGCTCGTCGGCGGGGGAGACCTCGAGGATCTCGCGCATCTGCGAGGTCACCACGAGGACGCCGTCGGCGTGCGGCAGCGCCCCGCCGGACAATCCGGTGCCCGAGCCGCGGGCCACCCACGGCACCCCGGCGCCGACGCAGGCCTTCACCACCGCCGCGCACTCCTCGGCCGTGTGCGGCAGCACCACCAGCGCCGGGATCACCTTGTAGTGCGCCAGGCCGTCGCACTCGTAGGTGCGCAGCCGCTGCCGGTCGCTGATCACCCGGCCGGGGCCGAGCACCGCGGTCAGCTTCTCTGCCAGGGCGTCGATCATCGCGTCCTCCTGCCTGATTCAACCTAACCGGCGTTCAGCGCTGATCGAAACTTTTGTCGCTGGAAGTAGGAACTTCTCTCCGCGCATGAAGAACTTTGTCGATCCTTGGTCTTTCTTTTCGTGGGACCCCGAATTAACGTCTCGCATGTAACACGGTCGATACAAGGCGCTCTGTCCTCATCGGAAGGTGCTCGCTTTGAACCGTCGTCGTATCCTCGCCGCCGCGGGCGTCGCGGCAGCCGCTCTCGGGGCCGCCGGCCTGTCGATCCTGCAAACCGCACGGCCCGCCATCGGGGACGGCAAGCTGCACGCCGAGCCGCTGATCCCGCCCAACCGGCGCGGGATCATCCTCTACAGCGTCCGCGACCGGATCACCGCGCCGCCCGACGACAGCGGCGTCCCGTACGGCTTCGAACGCGTCCTCGCCCACCTCGCCGCCCTGGGATACCGGGAGATCGAGTTCGCGGGCTACACGCAGAGCACCCAGATCCTGGGCCGGCAGATCACCCCCGCCGAGATCCGGAAGATCCTGGACGACAACGGTCTCGTCGCGAACGGCACGCACACGAACATCAGTCCCGGCTCGCTGGACGCCGAGATGGACATCGCGCAGACCCTCGGCATGGCGCACATCGGCACCGGCGGCGACCCGAGCGGCAGCCGGTACCAGGCCGACTGGGACCGGGCGGCCGACGAGTGGAACGCGATGGGCGCCCGGGCGCAGGCGCGGGGGCTCAAGCTCTACACCCACAACCACGACGCCGCGTACGACTTCCTGCTCGACGCCGGCCCGTTCGACTCCGCCGGCCGGCCCACCCGCTCGACCGGCATCCGCAGGCTCGAGTACTTCCTCGCGAAGACCGACCCGCAGCTGGTGTACCTGCAGATGGACATCCTCTGGGCGTACCTGGCGCAGCACCGCTACCGCGCCTACACCGACTCGGCCGGCCGCACCCGCACCGACGTCTTCGACCCGATCCTCACCGTCGCCAACCGGCCCCGGCGCTACCCACTCTTCCACGCCAAGGACGGCGACCACACGGCGGCGGGATACAGCGAGACACCGTTCGGCGAGGGCGACATCAACTTCCAGCAGTTCTTCCAGACCATCGGCCTGCCCGACTACCACCACGCCAACTACGAGATGGACGACGCCCAGCTCGGCGGGTCCACCGACCCCGGGAAGAGCCTGCGGATCGCCGGCCAGAGCTACGACAACATGGCGGCGCTCACCGTCTACGTCCCTTAAGGAACACCGATGCGTACCGGAATCTGGCTGATGGGGGCGCGCGGATCCGTGGCGACCACCGCCACCGTCGGCCTGCTCGCCCTGCAGGCCCGGCTGACCGACACCACCGGCTGCGTGACCGAGCTCCCGGCGTTGCGCAGCCCCGCGCTGCCCGCGTTCGGCGACCTCGTGCTGGGCGGCCACGACATCGTCGCCACGCCGGTGCTGAAGAAGGCCGAGGCGCTCGCCGCGGCCGCGGTGGTGCCGGGTCGTCTGGTCGCCGCGCTGACCGATCGGCTCACCGCGCACGAGGACTCGGTGCGGCCGCTGCCGTCAGGATCCGACCTGATCGCCGCCGACCTCACGGCCTTCAAGGAGCGGCACGACCTGGACGTCGTCGTGGTCGTCAACGTCTCCACCACCGAACCGCTCCTCGACCGGTCCGAGGTCGACCTCGACTCGCTGCCGCCCAGCTCCCTGGCGGCGCACGCCGCGTTCTCCGCGGGCTGCTCCTTCATCGACTTCACCCCGTCCACCGGGGCCCGCCTGCCGCTGCTGCACGACCTCGCGCTGGAACGCGGCGTGGTCTACGCCGGCAACGACGGCAAGACCGGCGAGACGCTGGTCAAATCGGTGCTGGCGCCGATGTTCGCCATGCGCAACCTGCGGGTGCGCAGCTGGTCGGGGCTGAACCTGCTCGGCGGCGGCGACGGCGCGAACCTCGCCGACCCCGCCGCCAACGCCGCGAAGGTGGCCAGCAAGCAGCGGGTGCTCGGCGACGCCCTCGGGTACGAACCGTCCGGCACCAGCCGGATCGACTA
>NZ_JBFAZH010000678.1:0-4314 GCF_040681735.1 Actinoplanes sp. NPDC051633
GGTCGTCGCTGATCGTGGAGACGAGCAACGGGCCGGCCACCATCGTGACGCCGTCGCCCAGGTTGGAGACCGCCGAGGCGGTCCAGAGTCTGGTGAAGTCCGCGCCCGTACGGGCGGGGAAAAGGGCACGCAAAACTGCTCCTCAAGCAGGCGGGAATCGGTCACCGAGTCCGCCGCTGAGCGAGAGAAAGCAGGGTCCTCGCTACGCGGCGGGGACCGTCACCTTGCTGAGCCGCATCACAACCCCTTCCGAAGAAAGATCAGCCCACGCTAACCGGCGTGCGGTGCCGCCGCAGCGCATTAACCGCCGCCACTGCCGTGTCCGGGTGGTCGGTGAAGAGGCCGTCCACGCCGAGGTCGAGGAAGTACTCGTACTCGCAGATGACGTCGCCGCGATCCGTCGGTGAGTCACCGAGCCGGCAGGACGGCGGCAGGAACGCATTCTCGGCCCGGAACGTCCAGACGTGGACCGCCAGCCCGGCGGCATGCGCCCGGGCCACCATGCCGGGGTCGGCGCGCAGCAGGTCCTTGTCCGGGCCGATGGCGTGCGCGTAGGTCGAGATCGACGTCAGATCGTCGGGCGGGGTCTCCAGCAGGTGGACCAGCCGCAGGTCGGTCATGCCGCTCATCGTCACCAGGGACGACGCCTCGAACGACTGGATCAGGATGTGGTCGGTGCGGTCGGCGAAGCCGTTGCGATAGAGGGTGCGGATCAGCGGCTCCTCGAGCGCCAGCCCGAGCGCGGCGAAGTGCGACGGCAGCTTCGTCTCGGGGTAGACGCCGATCGGCCGGCCGAGGCGGCGTTCCTCGGCGGACGCGAGGTCGAGGACCTCCTGGAACGTCGGGATCATGAAGCGGCCGTCGAAGATCGTGTTCTGCGGGCGTACCCCGGGAAGTCTTTCGATCGCGCGAAGCGTGCGCAGCTCGGCGAGCGTGAAGTCCTCGGTGAACCACCCGGTGACCTCGGCGCCGTCGATCAGCTTCGTCGTCCGGCGGCCGGCGAACGAAGGGTGGGCGGCGACGTCGGTGGTTCGGCTGATGTCGTTCTCGTGCCGGGCGACGAGTACGCCGTCGCGGGTGGAGACGAGGTCTGGTTCGATGTAGTCGGCGCCGAGGCGGATGGCGAGTCGGTACGACTCCAGGGTGTGCTCGGGACGGTACCCGCAGGCGCCGCGATGACCGATGACGAGTGGTTTGGTCGGAACGTAGTCCACACCCTCAGTGAACGGCCGTCATGCTACGGAACGATGGGCACGACACGACAAGCAGGTGAACGTCCACCGGGAGTGGTATGACCTTGGGGGTGCGGGGACGTTCGTCGTGGCAATATCCGGCCCGGATCGTGCCATTGGCGTTCCTGGGTGCCGTGGCGATCGGCACGGTGCTGATGATGCTGCCCGCCGCGCGTGCTGAGCCGGGGCACGCGCCGTTCGTCACCGCCCTGTTCACGGCGACCAGCGCGGTCTGCGTCACCGGCCTGGCGGTGGTCGACACGCCGACCTACTGGTCGACCTTCGGGCAGGTCATCATCACCGTGCTGGCGCAGGTCGGCGGCTTCGGGATCATGACCCTGGCGACGCTGCTGAGCCTGCTGGTGTCCCGCCGGCTCGGGTTGCGCAGCCGGCTGATGGCGCAGGCGGAGAGCTCCGGGCTGTTCGGCGGGAACCTCGGGCGGGTGCTGATCCGGATCGCGCTGACCATGTTCGTCTGCGAGGCCGCGATCAGCGTGGTGCTGACGCTGCGCTTCTGGCTGACGTACGACTACTCGTTCGGCCGCGCGGTGTGGGAGGCCGTCTTCCACGCCGTCCAGGCGTTCAACAACGCTGGCTTCGCGCTCTACCCGGACAGCCTGGTGCGGTTCGTCGGCGATTGGTGGATCTGCCTGCCGCTGACGCTGGGTGTGTTCACCGGCGCGATCGGCTTTCCGGTGCTGTTCGAGCTGGCCCGGGAGTGGCGCAAGCCGGGCACCTGGTCGACGCATACCCGGCTCACCGTGTGGGGTGCTCTGCTGCTGAGCTCGATCGGCTTCCTGGTGTTCCTGACCTTCGAGTGGTCGAACCCGAAGACGCTGGGTGCGCACGGCTTCGGCACCAAGATCCTCGCCGCGTTGACCCAGGACGTGATGACCCGCTCCGGCGGCTTCAACAGCATCAACCTCGGCGACATGAACACCGAGACGATCGCGGTGACCAACGGTTTGATGTTCATCGGCGGCGGCAGCGCCAGCACCGCCGGCGGCATCCGGGTGACCACTTTCCTGCTGCTCGCCTTCGTGATCTGGGCGGAGTTGCGTGGTGAGGCCGATGTGACGATCCGCAACCGGCGGATCGCCGACGAAACGCAGCGTCAGGCCATCACGGTCGCACTGCTCGGCGTGGCGCTGGTCGCGGCGGGCACGCTGGGCCTGATCGGGCTGACCGATCACATCCCGTTCGACCGGGCACTGTTCGAGGTGACGTCGGCTTTC
The DNA here is from genome assembly GCF_040681735.1 of Actinoplanes sp. NPDC051633. Classification (NCBI taxonomy): domain Bacteria; kingdom Bacillati; phylum Actinomycetota; class Actinomycetes; order Micromonosporales; family Micromonosporaceae; genus Actinoplanes; species Actinoplanes sp. NPDC051633. The sequence continues at coordinate 2,468 of NZ_JBFAZH010000678.1, forward strand.
GCGACGGTGGGGCTGAGCACCGGCATCACCCCGTCGCTGCCGGAATCCGCGCAGGTTCTGCTTGTCGTCTTGATGTATGTCGGCCGGGTCGGCACGATCGCCGTAGGCACCGCGATCGCCCTGAACACCCGTCGCCGGCTGTACCGCTATCCGGAGGAGCGACCACTCGTTGGCTGAGGAACATAACGACAACGTCGTCGTCATCGGCCTGGGCCGGTTCGGTGGCCAGGTCGCCGCTTCGCTGCAGAACCTCGGCCACGAGGTGCTCGGCATCGACTCCGACCCGCGCATCGTGCAGGACTGGTCGGACCGGCTCACCCAGGTGGTGGAGGCGGACGCGACCGACACCGACACGCTGCACCAGCTCGGCGTACCGGACTTTCCCCGCGCGGTGGTCGGCATCGGCACCAACCTGGAGACCAGCGTGCTCACCGTGCTGACGCTGGTCGAGGTGGGCGTGCACGAGATCTGGGCGAAGGCGACCAGCGTCAAGCACGGCAAGATCCTGCGGCAGGTGGGCGCGAAGCACGTCATCTATCCCGAGGCGGAGATGGGTGAGCGGGTCGCGCACCTGCTCACCGGCCGGATGCTGGACTACATCGAGTTCGACGACGGCTTCGCCATCGCGAAGGTGCGGGCGCCGGGCGAGGCCGTGGGCCGGTCGTTGGCCGACGTCGGGTTGCGCACCAGGTGGGGCGTCACGGTGGTGGGGGTCAAGCTTCCGGGCCAGGACTTCACGTACGCGCGGCCGGACACGGTCGTACCCAAGGGTTGCATCCTGATCGTCGCCGGGGACACGAAGAAGGTCGAGAACTTCGCCGCCAAGACCTAGATCGCGACGGAGAAGCCACCCACCCGGCGCTCGGGCGCGGGCGGCGGCGTCGGCCTGGCCTTCTGCTTTCCTTTCGGCGCGATCTTGGGCGCAGGCTTCACGACCTTCTTCTTCGCCGGCTGCTTCTCGGACGAAGGCGACTTCTTCCTGGCCGCGACCGTCGCGGCCGTCGTCGGCGACGGGTCGGGCTCGATGACCGGGGTACGCGCGCCGACCACCTGTGCCTCGCACCGGCGCCCGTCCAGCGTGAAGGCCAGCGGCAGCGGGTTGCTCCCCCGGTACGCGCCGCGCAGCGTGACACTCGCCGACCGCCCCGGCCCCAGGTCCTGCTTGCCGCGATAGACCACCTTCCGCCCGTTCTGCGCGATGGCCCGCGCCGGATCGGTGAGCCGCTGCGTCCCCGGGTACGCGAACTCCATCCGCCAGTCCTCGACCGACTGCTCGCCGTTGTTCACCACGGTCACCCGCGCCTCGAAGTCGGCGCCGGTGTCCTTCTCGACGCGGTAGCGGACCGTGCAGCCGGCGGTGTGCGCGACGCCGGCCGGCGTGCCCACTCCGGCCGCCGACGCCTGCGCGGGCCCCACCTCGGCCGGCTCCCGCTCCACCGCCCAGCTCACCCCGACCGCCGCCAGCATCGCGACGGTGGCGACGCCGGCCTGCATGCGATGCCGTGCGGTCAGCGAGAAGACCCGCGGCGACGGCAGTGTCAGCACCCGGCCACCCTGGAAGAGCCCGCCGCCGAGCGGCTTCGCGGCACCCATGCGAAGCACCGGAAGCAGCCGCAGCCCGGCCTTCAGCCGCAGCCTCCGGAGCGGCCGCATGCGCCGCGACGGCGCTGGAAGCGACCGCAACGGACGCGGCCCGGGCACCGGAAGCGGCCGCCGCAGGGGCACGGTCGGCGACTCGGAGACCGGCGGCATCACCGGCGCGATCCCGACCGTGGCGCCCAGCCGGGTGGCCATAATTAGGGTGAATATGAAAGATATAAGCAATGTTAATATTTTAGCTAATTTAT
>NZ_JBFAZH010000679.1:0-4310 GCF_040681735.1 Actinoplanes sp. NPDC051633
GCTCGACGGGCTGAACGTGGCCATCGTCGGCGACGTCCTGCACAGCCGGGTGGCGCGATCCAACGTGTTGTTGCTCACCACGCTCGGCGCCCAGGTCACCGTGGTCGGCCCGCCGACGCTGATCCCGATCGACGTGGCGGCCGCCCTCTCGCCGGCCACGAAAGTGTCGTACGACCTGGATAGCGTCCTGCCCGACGCGGACGTCGTGATGATGCTGCGGGTCCAGACCGAGCGGATGCAGGATTCCTACTTTCCCTCGGCGCGGGAGTACAGCCGCCGCTACGGACTCGACGTGCCGCGGATGAGGAGGCTGCCGGAGCACGCCATCGTCATGCACCCGGGTCCGATGAACCGGGGCATGGAGATCGCGCCCGAGGTGGCCGACTCGAGCCGCTCCACGATCGTCGAACAGGTCGCCAACGGCGTCAGCGCCCGGATGGCGGTTCTCTACCTGCTGCTCGGAGGAAAAGCGTGACCTCGTACGTCATCAAGGGTGCGTCCGTACTGGGCGCCGCACCGACGGATCTTTTCGTCCGGGACGGGATCCTGGTCGACGGCCCCGGGTCGAACGCCGAGGTCATCGACGCCGGCGGCCTGGTCGCGCTGCCCGGCCTGGTCGACCTGCACACCCACCTGCGCGAGCCCGGCCGCGAGGACGCGGAGACCGTCGAGACCGGCTCGCGGGCCGCGGCCGCCGGCGGGTACACGGCGGTCTGCGCGATGGCGAACACGTCACCGGTCGCCGACACCGCCGGCGTCGTCGAGCAGGTCTGGCGCCTCGGCCGCGAGGCCGGGCTGGTCGACGTGCAGCCGATCGGCGCGGTCACCGTCGGGCTGGCCGGCAAGCAGCTCGCCGAGCTGGGCGCGATGGCCACCTCCGCGGCCAAAGTGCGGATCTTCTCCGACGACGGCAACTGCGTCGCCGACCCGCGGCTGATGCGCCGCGCGCTGGAGTATGTGAAGGCGTTCGACGGCATCATCGCCCAGCACGCCGAGGAGCCGCGGCTCACCGAGGGCGCGCAGATGCACGAGGGCCAGGTGTCCACACGACTCGGCCTGACCGGGTGGCCGGCGGTCGCCGAGGAGGCGATCATCGCCCGGGACGTGCTCCTGGCGGAGCACGTGGGCAGCCGGTTGCACGTCTGCCACGTCTCCACCGCCGGGTCCGTCGAGGTTCTGCGCCAGGCCAAGGCGCGGGGGGTACGCGTCACCGCCGAGGTCACGCCGCACCACCTGCTGCTCACCGACGAGCTGGCCGCCAGCTACGACCCGGTGTTCAAGGTGAACCCGCCGCTGCGCACCGCCGCCGACGTCGAGGCGTTGCGCTCAGGGCTGATCGAGGGCGTGATCGACATCGTCGCCACCGACCACGCGCCGCACGCGGTGGAGGACAAGGAGTGCGAGTGGGCGTACGCCCGGCCCGGCATGGTCGGGCTGGAGACGGCGCTGCCGGTCGTGCTCTCGGTGCTGGGTGAGCAGTGGGAGCTGATCGCCGACCGGATGTCCACCGCTCCCGCGCGCATCGCCGGCCTGACCGGGCACGGCCGGCTGGGCGCCGGCCGGCCGGCGTCGCTCACCCTGGTCGACCCGAGCGCACGGCACGCCGTCGACTCGTCCTCGTTCGCCTCTCGCAGCCGCAACACGCCTTATGCCGGCACGGTTCTGCCCGGTCGCATCGTCGCGACCTTCCTCCGGGGTCAGCCGACAGTTCTCGACGGGAAGGCCACCAAATGACCGCAGCGATCCTGGTGCTCGAGGACGGGCGCACGTTCACCGGGCAGTCCTACGGCGCCGAGGGTGAGACGTTCGGCGAGGCCGTGTTCACCACCGGCATGACCGGATATCAGGAGACCCTGACCGATCCGTCGTACCACCGGCAGGTCGTCGTGCAGACCGCGCCGCAGATCGGCAACACCGGGGTCAACCCCGACGACGACGAGTCGTCGAAGATCTGGGTGGCGGGCTACGTCGTGCGCGACCCGGCTCGCCGGCCCTCGAACTGGCGGGCCACCGCCTCGCTCGACGAGCGGCTCGCGGCCGAGGGCGTGGTCGGCATCTCCGGCATCGACACCCGGGCGCTGACCCGGCACCTCCGCTCGCGCGGCGCGATGCGGGCCGGCGTCTCCACGATCGACCTCGACCCGGTGTCGGTTCGCGAGCGCGTCCTGGCCCAGCCGGAGATGACCGGCGCCGACCTGTCCGCCCAGGTCACCACGCCGTCGCTCTACACGGTCGGCGCCGACGGCGAGCACCGCTACACGATCGCCGCGCTCGACCTGGGCATCAAGCGCAACGTCGCCCGCCGGCTCGCCGCCCGCGGCGTCACCACGCACATCTTCCCTGCCACCGCCTCGGTGCAGGACCTGCTCGCGGTGAGCCCCGACGCCGTGTTCTTCTCGCCCGGCCCCGGCGACCCGGCCACCGCCGACCACCCCGTCGCCCTGGCGCAGGAGGTGATGCGCCGGCGGGTTCCGCTGTTCGGCATCTGCTTCGGCAGCCAGATCCTCGGCCGGGCGCTCGGCTTCGGCACCTACAAGCTGGGCTACGGCCACCGCGGCATCAACCAGCCGGTGCTCGACAAGACCACCGGGAAGGTCGAGGTCACCAGCCACAACCACGGGTTCGCCGTGGACGCGCCGCTCAACACCGTCATCGACACCGACTTCGGCGGCGTCGAGGTCAGCCACGTGTGCCTCAACGACGACGTGGTCGAGGGGCTGCGGGCGCGTGACGTGCCCGCGTTCACCGTCCAGTACCACCCCGAGGCGGCGGCCGGCCCGCACGACGCGGACTACCTCTTCGACCGTTTCGTGGAACTCGTCGAGAAGCGGAGCTGACGGCATGCCCAAGCGCACCGATCTGCAACACGTGATGGTGATCGGCTCCGGGCCCATCGTCATCGGCCAGGCCTGCGAGTTCGACTACTCCGGCACCCAGGCGTGCCGGGTGCTGCGCGCCGAGGGGCTGCGCGTCTCGCTGGTCAACTCCAACCCGGCGACGATCATGACCGACCCCGAGTTCGCCGACGCGACCTACGTCGAGCCGATCACGCCCGAGTTCGTCGAGCTGGTCATCGCCCGGGAGCGGCCGGACGCGATCCTGCCCACCCTCGGCGGGCAGACCGCGCTGAACACCGCGGTCGCCCTGCACGAGAGCGGGGTGCTGGAGAAGTACGGCGTCGAGCTGATCGGGGCGAACATCGACGCGATCCGCCGCGGCGAGGACCGGCAGCTGTTCAAGGACATCGTCGCCAAGGCCGGCGGCGAGACGCCGCGGTCGCGGGTGTGCCATTCCATGTCCTCCGTCTACGAGACAGTGGAGGAACTCGGCCTGCCGGTGGTCATCCGGCCGTCGTTCACGATGGGCGGCCTCGGCTCGGGCATGGCGCACACGCGAGACGATCTCGAGCGCATCGCGGGCGCCGGCCTGGCGGCTTCGCCGGTGCACGAGGTGCTCATCGAGGAGAGCGTGCTCGGCTGGAAGGAGTACGAGCTCGAGCTGATGCGCGACAAGCACGACAACGTCGTGGTGGTCTGCTCGATCGAGAACATCGACCCGATGGGCGTGCACACCGGCGACAGCGTCACCGTCGCGCCGGCCATGACGCTCACCGACCGGGAGTATCAGAAGCTGCGCGACCTCGGCATCGCCGTGCTGCGCGAGGTCGGCGTGGACACCGGCGGCTGCAACATCCAGTTCGCGGTCAACCCGAGCGACGGCCGGCTGGTCGTCATCGAGATGAACCCGCGGGTGTCCCGTTCGTCCGCGCTGGCCTCCAAGGCGACCGGCTTCCCGATCGCGAAGATCGCCGCCAAGCTGGCCATCGGCTACACGCTCGACGAGATCCCCAACGACATCACCCTCAAGACGCCGGCCGCCTTCGAGCCGGCGCTGGACTACGTGGTGGTGAAGATCCCGCGGTTCGCGTTCGAGAAGTTCCCGGGCGCCGACGCCGAGCTGACCACCACGATGAAGTCGGTCGGCGAGGCGATGTCTCTGGGCCGGAACTTCGCCGAGGCCCTGAACAAGGCCATGCGGTCGATGGAGACGTCGGCGGCCGGCTTCTGGACGGTGCCCGACTCCGACGTCTCGCTCGAAGCGACCCTGGACGCTCTTCGTGTGCCGCACGACGGCCGGCTCTACACCGTGGAGCGGGCGCTGCGGCTGGGCGCCACCGTCGAGCAGGTCCACGAGGCATCGGGTGGCATCGACCCCTGGTTCCTCGACGAGATCAAGGCGTTGGTGGACCTTCGTTCGGACATCCTGGACGCGCCGGTCCTGGATCTGCCGCTGCTGCGCCGGGCCAAGCG
>NZ_JBFAZH010000680.1:0-4293 GCF_040681735.1 Actinoplanes sp. NPDC051633
TCGGGCGTGAACCGCAGCGTGACCGCGCCGCCCGCTCCGGCCGGTTCCTCCTGGGCGGTCGGCACCGAGCTCAACCTGGTACGCCGCATGGCGCTGGCCCACCCGGACAAGCAGATCATGTTCCTCGACCGGACGGTCTGCTACTGCTCCACGATGAACCGCATCGATCTGCCCCACCTGGTGTGGGCGCTGGAGGAGCTGGTCGCGGGCCGGGTGCCGAACCAGATCGTGGTGGACGCGGACACGGCGCACCACGCCCGGGTGGCACTCGACCAGATGCTCGCGCTTCCGTAATCGCTGTGGTGTAACGCTCTGTAAGGCGCCGTTATCCCTGTGCACGGGTGATTCTTACTGTTGCCTTAATCATCAGGGATTCGTGCCATCACGGGCGTTGTGGTGCCCGGTGCCCTTGTGACTCAGGGCTATGCTCGCCGGGCCCCTCACACCCATCGGGCGGGTTCACCGCCCCTTACGGAGGTTCCGTTGACCGACGATGTCCTGGCGGTGCACGGCGGTACGCCGCTGCACGGTCAGATCCGGGTCCGTGGCGCCAAGAACCTGATCTCCAAGGCGATGGTCGCCGCCCTGCTGGGCGAGTCGCCGAGCCGGCTGTTCGACGTCCCCGCGATTCGCGACGTGGAAGTCGTCCGTGGCCTGCTCGAGCTGCACGGCGTCAAGGTCAGCGACGGCGCCGACGACGGCGAGCTGGTGATGGACCCGACGCATGTCGAGACCGCCAGCACCGACGAGATCAACGTGCACGCCGGCTCGAGCCGGATCCCGATCCTGTTCTGCGGTCCCCTGCTCCACCGGCTCGGGCATGCGTTCATCCCGGACCTCGGCGGTTGCCACATCGGCCCGCGTCCGATCGACTTCCACATCCAGGCGCTGCGCGAGTTCGGCGCGATCGTCGAGAAGGCGCCCGAGGGCATGCACCTCAGCGCGCCCCACGGGCTGCACGGCGCCAAGCTGGAGCTGCCGTACCCGAGCGTCGGCGCCACCGAGCAGGTGCTGCTCACCGCCGTGCGCGCCGGGGGTGTCACCGAGCTGCGCAACGCGGCCATCGAGCCGGAGATCGTCGACCTGATCTGCGTGCTGCAGAAGATGGGCGCGATCATCACCGTGCACACCGACCGGGTCATCGAGATCCAGGGCGTGCCCAGGCTGCACGGCTACCAGCACCGTCCGATCCCGGACCGGATCGAGGCCGCCAGCTGGGCGTCGGCCGCGCTGGCCACCAAGGGTGACGTCGAGGTGCTCGGCGCCCGCCAGGCCGACATGATGACGTTCCTGAACGTCTTCCGGTCGATCGGCGGCGAGTTCGAGATCACCGACGAGCGGGTCGGCCGGCCCGGGGTGACCCCGCACGAGGGCGGCATCCGCTTCTGGCACCCCGGCGGCGAGCTGCAGGCGGTGGCGCTGGAGACCGACGTACACCCGGGCTTCATGACCGACTGGCAGCAGCCGCTGGTGGTCGCGCTGACGCAGGCCCACGGCCTGTCGATCATGCACGAGACCGTGTACGAGAACCGGCTGGGCTACACCGAGGCGCTCAACTCGATGGGCGCCACGATCCAGGTCTACCGCGACTGCCTCGGCGGCACCCCCTGCCGTTTCGGCCGCCGCAACTTCAAGCACTCCGCGGTGATCGCCGGCCCGTCCAAACTGCACGCGGCCGACCTGGTGATCCCCGACCTGCGGGCCGGGTTCGCCCACCTGATCGCGGCGCTGGCCGCCGAGGGCACGTCCCGCGTCTACGGGGTCGACCTGATCAATCGCGGGTACGAGGACTTCGAGGGCAAGCTGGCCGCGCTGGGTGCGCACGTCGAGCGGCTCTGATTTGTGACGGGGCGGCTCTCTTCATGAGGGCCGCCCTTAGCTACCCTTCATCACGTGCCCTCGCTGTTTCGTCGCAAGACCGAAGATGACGCCACCCCTGCGCCGGTTTCACCGGTGGAGGAAGTGAACCCTGCCCGGCCCAAGGGCTACACGCCCAGCAAGAAGGAGCTGGGGGTGGTCACGCCGAAGCGGACGACCAACCAGCGGCGGGTGGTCGAGCCGGCGCCGCAGAACCGGCGCGAGGCGTACAAGAAGATGCGCGAGCGGCAGAAGATCGAGCGCGCCGAGGCCTCTGCGGGCATGCGCGCCGGCGACGAGCGGTATCTGCTGGCCCGCGACCGGGGGCCCGAGCGGGCGCTGGTCCGCAACATCGTGGACAGCCGCCGCACGGTGGGCACCTACTTCTTCGGCGGCGCGATCATCGTGCTGATCGGCTCGTCGACGCGGATGCCCACCTTCATCCAGGCGGCGGCGAACATCCTGTGGGCGCTGCTGGCGATCGGAGTGATCGTGGACAGCATCCTGATCTCGCGAAAGGTGCGGCGCCTCGTCCGCGAGCGGTTCCCGAAGACGACGCAGCGGATGGGGTCGCTGTCGCTCTACGGCCTCATGCGCGGGCTGACGTTCCGGCGGATGCGCGTACCCAAACCAGCCGTCAAGATCGGCGACCAGATCTGAGACGCCCGGCCCTCGCGGCCGGGCTTCTTTATTGTCGTTGACATCTTGCGGGCGCTTGAGCTCGGCGGCGGCTGCGATGCCAGCGCGGGCGTAGGCCCGGGATCGTGCGGCCGCTGCGCCGCACGGCGGGTCCGGGCGGCAGCCATGCGGCCTGGTCGGGAGCTCGGCATCGAGCGGCCACTTGCACTGCATGGCGGGTCGCGGCGGCAGCCACGCTGGCCTAGTCGCAAGCCCGGGCATCGAGCGGCCACTTGCACTGCATGGCGGGTCACGGCGGCAGCCATGCCGGCCCGGTCATGAGCTCGGCATCGAGCGGCCACTTGCACTGCATGGCGGGTCACGGCGGCAGCCATGCCAGCCTGGTCGTGAGCCCGGCATCGAGCGGCCGCATGCGCTGCATGGCGGGTCACGGCGGTAGCCACGCCGGCCCGTCGCAAGCCCGGCATCGAGCGGCCAGTCACGCCGATCGAAAGGCCAGGCAGCAGCCATGCCGGCCCAGTCGCAAGCCCGGCATCGAGCGGCCACTTGCGCTGCACGGCGGGGTCACGGCGGCAGCCATGCCGGCCCGGTCGTGAGCCCGGCATCGAGCGGCCACTTGCGCCGCACGGCGGGTCACGGCGGCAGCCATGCCGGCCCGATCGCGGGCCCGGCATCGAGCGGCCACTTGCGCCCATCCTTCGCCGAGGTCCGCGGCCCAGCGGCCGAGCTAGTGGTAGCGGAGCCACCGATCACCCGGGCAGGAAGGTGGCTGCGCTACCACTCCCCGCTCTCGGCGGGACAAATCGACCACAGTGGTAGCGGAGCCACCGATCACCCGGGTGGAAAAGTGGCTGAGCTACCACTCCCCGCCTCCCGCAGGACAAATCGACCACAGTGGTAGCGGAGCCACCGATCACCCGGGCGGAAAGGCCGCTGAGCTACCACTTCCCGCACCCCGCCGGACAAATCGACCACAGTGGTAGCGGAACCGCCGATCACCCGGGCGGAAAGGCCGCTGCGCTACCACTTCCGGCGCCGTCGCAGACAAATCGACCACAGTGGTAGCGGAGCCGCCTTTGGAGCGGTCGGATCGGCGGCTGGGCTACCACTATGTCGATCGCGCTTCCCGCCATGGCCGCTCGGACCGGTGCCGGATGGGCTACTGGACGCCCGCGAGGCGGAGCAAGGCTGCGGTTGCCGCCGCGGCGACCACCACGACCACGAACGGCATCTTTCGCCATGCCAGCAGTGCGCCTACCAGGACGCCGGCTGGGCGGGCGAAGCCTGCGAAGGCGCCTGCCTCCATCAGCGCGGCCGTGGCGGCCAGCGCGGTCAGCAGGGCGGCCGCGGCCATCGGCAGGAGGCGCTGCACCGAGTCGGAGAGCTGCACGCGGTCGCGGAGCAGGACTCCGCTAAGCCGGATCGTGTAGGTGCCGACGGCCAGGGCCAGGATGGCGGCGATCAGCATGACGCGTCCTCCCGATCATCATCTTCAGCGGCAGGCGTCGAAGTGGTGGCCCTCGAAGCGGGAGGACCCGAAACGGCGGGCTCTGACGTGGCCGGTTGCGAAACGGCGGGCTCTGTCATGGCACGTTTTAATAATTTAAGTGAATTAAAACAAGAAGTAAGATTACATATTATTCAAATGGAAACTTCTCTTTTCAAACAATATCAAACAGTCAATCATTTACTACACAACGATAAAGCAATAGCAGAATGTGGTTGATAGAGAAGTTGAAAGACAAGCACATATACTTGGTGAACATGTGAAAATTGATGACACTGAAGTAAAAGCGG
>NZ_JBFAZH010000681.1:0-4278 GCF_040681735.1 Actinoplanes sp. NPDC051633
GAGCAGACCCAGGTGATCTTCCGCCTGGAGTCGGCCGATGATGCCCGCCGCACCGCCGAGGAGCAGGCCGCCCAGGAGCGCGCCCGCCAGGCCTTCCGGGATCGGGCCGCGCAGGAGCGGGCCCGCCAGGCCTTCGCCGAGCGGGCCGCCGCCGAGGCCCGCACCCACGGCGACGAGACCCAGGTCATCCGGATCCCCCGGGAACACCCGGACGAGCACACCCAGATGATCGGCCACATCCCGCGTGACTCGGCCGAGCACACCCAGCTGCTCGGGCACATCCCGGGCGATCGGGACGACTACACGCAGGTCCTGGGTCGCATCCCGGGCAGCAGGACCGAGGAGAAGCCGCCGTCCATCATGGACGCGGAACGACCCGATCCCGGCGCCGACCCCACGACCCTGCTGAGCCGCACCCCGTCGAAGACGGAGGCACCGCAGGAGCCCAAGCGCCCCAAGAGTGTCCTGAACTCGGAACGCCCGCCGGACGAAGCCGAGGACGACACGCGCCTGCTGATGATCCCGAAGCAGCGGGATCCGGAAGAGCCGGGCGAGCAGGATCAGGGACGGTAGGCGGCCAGCGGGTTGCGCAGCGTACCCACCAGCTGCAGCGCGCCCGCCGGGTCCGACAGGCTGACCATCTCGCGGTTGTTGCGCAGCTGGAGGCGGTTCAGGCAGGACAGCGCGAACTCGTCCGCGAACAGGTCGTAGCGGTCGGCGAGGTGGGGCACCGACGCCAGGTAGGACGCCGCGCACGACGCCACCGTCCGCCAGAACTCAGCCGGCGGCAGCACTAGCGACAGCCGGGCGGCCAGGAAGCGGAAGAAGCAGTCGAAGACGTCCGTGAAGATGGACAGCAGCCTGATGTCGGGCGGCACGTCGGCCTTGATCCGGGAGATCAGCGGCGGCAGCGGGGCGGACGGGTCCATCAGCACGATCTCCTCGGCGATGTCCTTGAAGATCACCCGCTCGACCACGCCGTCGTTCAGGACCAGGATCACGTTCTCCCCGTGCGGCATGAACGCCAGGTCGTAGGCGTACAGGCTGTGCAGCAACGGCACCAGGTAGGCGTCCAGGTATCGGCGCAGCCACTCGGCGGGCGGAAGGCCGGACCGCTCGATCAGCGCCGCGGCGAACGAGCCGGACGAGTCGACGTGCAGCAGCGACGCCATGGTGGCCAGTCCGCGGCCCGGTTCCAGCGACGGCACCGGGCTCTCCCGCCACAGCGCGGCCAGCATTTTCCGATACGGGGACGAGCGATCCGTCGCCGCCTCGTAGTGCCGCGGGTGGTACCCGATCGCCGCCCGCTCTCGCAGGATCGTCAGCCCGCTGCCCTTGAGCACGGCATCGTTCTCGATGAGGTCGCGCAGCCAGTCGTTGATCGCCGGCGTCGCCTCCATGTACGCCGCGGACAGCCCTCGCATGAAGCCCATGTTGAGCACGCTGATCGCGGTCTTCACGTAGTGCCGGCGCGGTTGCGTGACGTTGAAGAACGTCCGGATCGACTGCTGCGGCAGGTGTTCGTCGGATCCGGGACCGAGATACACGAGCCGGTCGGTGGCGATCTCGCCGGCGAACGTGACGGCCAGCTTGTTCTCCCACTGCCAGGGGTGCACGGGCAGCAGGTGGTAATCCGCGATGTCCAGGCCCCGGGCGGCGAGCGCGCGGACGAACCCGGAGACGTCGCCCAGCTCGTACCCGATGTGCTGGTCGTAGGAAGTGTCGGGGCTGCACGTGAACGTGGAGTGGTCGCGGTGCGCGGCCAGCCAGACGAGGCGGACCGGTTGCGCGGCCTCCGGCGCGAAGGACAGGTAGTCCCGCAGCCCGAAGCCCAGCCGCCCGCTGTTGGCGACGAAGCACGGGTGACCCTCGGTCATCGACGCCTCGATGGTCTGGAAGTCGGCGTCCACGAGGTCGGTGGCGGACATTGCGGACCGGCTCGCCCGGAATGCCATGGCGGACAGGCTCGAGCTCAATTCCTCGAGGTAGACCGGCAGGATCGCGTCGCTGAGGCCGAACGATTCGCGGAATTGCAGTACGAAGTCGAGCGCGTCGACGTCGCCCAATGTTGACGGGTCAAGTGTCGACGGATCGACCTGCCAATGGTCGAGGTCGAACCGCGCCGCGGTGAATCGGTAGGTGACGTGCCGTCGTCGGAGGTGACCTCGTAGCGGCCGTCGACCTCGACCGGGTGGAGGAGACGCTCGTGGGCGAACTCGCCGAGCGCCTTCGCCACCATGTGCCGGTTGGCTTGCGCCCATGCGGCGGGGTTGAGGTGCGCGATCACGAGGTGACTCCGATCCGGGCCAGGAACTGCGCGCGGGTGCACGTACTCAGAAGGGCCTGCTTTTCCGGTTTTTGAAGTGGGCCGGCGACCGTGAATCCGACCGCGGCGTTGAGCGCGTGCACCGCCGTGTTGCGGATGTCCGGCTCGACGACGACCCGGTGGCAGTTCCGATCGTCGAAGAGCCAGGCCATCACGGTGGTGATCACGGCATGGGTGAAACCGTGCACCGGCGCCGACGCGGGAGCGCAGAGGAAATGCATGCCGACGTCGCCCGGCTGCGGGTCGTACAGCCCGGCCAGCTCGACGCGAGCGGGGTCATAACGCTCGGCCAGGAACGCGGGGCGGCCGTCCCAGAAACCGAGGAACGCGTCGTGGTGGGGGTGCGCCGCGATCCGCCGGTATTCGTCGGCGACCTGCTCGACGGAATGGTCGAGCATCATCCAGTAGGCCGCCTTCGGATGCGTGACCCAGGAATGCAGCAACTCCGCGTCGGCGTCCACGTCGAGCGGCCGCAGCGAGAAGGTGCCGAGCGCCGCATCGGCCCGCGCGTAGTGGTTCACGACGCCACCCCGAACTGCTGGAACGCGATGCTCTTCTCGATCGGATAGACCTCGCGGCCGAGCATCTCGCGAATGATCCAGGAGTTCCGGTACGCGCCCATGCCCAGGTCGGGGGACGTGATGCTGTGGGTGTGCGTGCCCGCGTTCTGCAGGAAGATCTCCCGCCCGGCGTGGTCGATGGTGTAGTTGCGGGCCACGTCGAATCGGCCGTGCGAATCCCAGCGGATCCGGTCGCTGATCGGCGCGAGGAAGGCCGGCATCGAATACTTGTAACCGGTGGCGAGCACCAGGCCCTCGGTGGCGACCGAATAGTCCCGCTCCTGCTCGACATGCCGCAGGCCCAGCGTGTAGACGCCGTCGGCATAGGACGCGGTCCGCAGCGCGGTGTTGGTGAGCAGCCGGGTGGCCACCGGGCCGTCGATGCTTTTCGCGTAGAGCGTGTCGTAGATGTCGTTGATCAGGTCGGCGTTGATGCCTTTGAAGAGCCCTTTCTGCTGCGTCTCGAGGGCGTATCGGCGCTGCTCGGGCAGGGCGTGGAAATAGTCCACGTATTCCGGGGACGTCATCTCGAGGGTGAGTTTGGTGTACTCGAGCGGGAAGAACCGCGGCGACCGGGTCACCCAGTTCAGCCGGTAGCCGCCGGGCGTGATGCCGGCGAGCAGATCCGCGTAGATCTCGGCGGCGCTCTGCCCGCTGCCGACGACGGTGATGCTGCGCTTCTCGCGCAGGGAGTCGCGGTGGTCGAGGTATTCGGAATTGTGCAGCAGGTCGCCGCCGAGGCCGTGGACGGCCGCCGGAAGGTACGGCGGGGTGCCGGTCCCCAATACGAGGCGGGGTGCCCGGTATTCGGCGTCGCCGGCCGTCACCGCGTACTCCCCGTTTTGATAGGAGACGGCCGTGACGCGCGCCCCGAAGCGCACGTTGGGCAGTTTGGCCGCGGCCCAGCGGCAGTAGTCGCTGTATTCGCTGCGCAGCGGGTAGAAGCTTTCGCGGATGTAGAACGAGTACATCCGGCCGGACTCCTTCAGATAGCTGAGGAAGGAATACGGCGAGGTGGGGTCGGCGAGGGTGACCAGATCGGCCAGGAACGGCGTCTGCAGGCGGGTCCCGTCGAGCATCATGCCGGGGTGCCAGCTCACGTCGGTGCGGGCTTCCAGGAACACCCCGTCGAGATCGGTCAGCGGGGCGGTCAGGCAGGCCAGGCCCAGGTTGTAGGGGCCGAGCCCGATGCCGATGAAGTCGTGGCAGGACATCTCAACTCCAAGCGTCAGGCGGGAACCGGGACGGTGCACCGGGCGACGTATGCGGCCGCGTGGTCGGCGATGAGCTCGAGGACGTGCTCGATGTCGGCGCGGGTGGTGGCCGGGTTGAGCAGGGTGAACTTGAGGTAGTGGCGACCGTCCACCTTGGTGCCGGCGACCACGGCGGCGC
>NZ_JBFAZH010000682.1:0-4278 GCF_040681735.1 Actinoplanes sp. NPDC051633
CCCGCAACACCCGCGCGGAGGCCGTCTACCTTGTCGCGCCCGGGCTTGTGGCCACGCCGGAGATGCGTGCCGCGCTGGTGCAGGAGCCGTCCATCGCGGAGGTCATCAAGGCCTGGGACGACCTCACCGTGGCACTGGTCGGCGTGGGCAGCCTGGAACCGTCCACCCTGCTGCGGCAGAGCGGCAACGCGATCGCCGACGCCGAGGAGCACCGGCTCCGCGACCAGGGCGCCATCGGCGACGTGTGCATGCGGTTCTTCGACGGCGACGGCCGGCACATCACCTCCGACCTCGACGACCGCGTGCTCGGGATCGGGGTGGACGCGCTGCGGGCGGTGCCGCGGCGGGTGGGCGTGGCCGGTGGGCAGCGCAAGTGGAGCGCCATCCGGGCCGCGCTGCTGGGCGGCTGGCTCAGCGTGCTGATCACCGACCAGGCGACCGCGGCCGAGCTCGTCCGGGACCCCGCTTGAGATCGCCTCGCTCTTCCCTCTGCCGCAGGTAGTCGCTCAGCCGCCCGGCCGCGTCCAGCATCGCCAGCCCGCGGGCGGTCAGCCGGTCCTGCCAGTCCTCCAGGTCGACCACGCCGGCGTCCCGGACCTGCCGGACGATCCGGGCGATGCGGCCGAGCGGGTAGTGGCCGCGCCGCAGCAGGTGCGCCAGCTCGGCGTCGCGAACGTCGCTCGCGTCGAATCTCCGGTAGCCCGTCGCACGATCGCGCACGGGGCGGAGGATGCCGGCCTCCTCCCACTTGCGGACGGTCGCCGGGGTGACCCGGAGCCGGCGGGCGAGCTCCCCGACGGTCAGCGTGAGGTCCTCCGGCGGCGCCACCGGCATCCGCGCGGCGTTGAGGGTTTCCCGGTCCCGCGCCAGTTGATCATGGCCGTCGTCGACGATTCGCAGCGCGTCGTCGAGCCGGCCGTCGTGCACCGCGAGCATGATCTCGCCGGCCGCCGCGTGACCGTGCGCCGGGACGAGCGCGAGGAACGCGCGCAGTGCGAGGGCGTGGGTTTCGGTGAAGATGCGGTAGCCGCCGGCCGTGCGCGCGGCGGGCGGGAGGAAGCCGTCGCGCTCGTAATTGCGCACCGCCTGGGTCGACAGGCCGTGCTCGGACGCGAGGTCGGACGGTCTCACCGGCACCTGCCAAAGTCTCAACGGAGGTTTCAAGGATACGATTCAGAGGCATGACTCAGGACATCACCGCCTTCCTGCCCGCATCCGGTGACCTGCTGGCGTTCGGCGAGCCGGTGCACGGCGAGCCCGCCTTCCGGCACGTGCGCAACGACCTGTTCGCCCGGCTGACCGGCCTCGGCTTCCGCTCGATCGCGCTGGAGATCGACCGCGTGGCCGCCCTCGCCGTCGACGACTACGTCCGGCACGGGATCGGCGACCTCGACGACGTGCTGCGGGACGGGTTCTCGCACGAGTTCGGCGCGCTGGGCGGCAACCGCGAGCTCGTCGTCTGGATGCGCGAGTACAACGAGGGCCGCCCACTCGAGCAGCGGCTGACCTTCCACGGCTTCGACGCCGCGACCGAGACGATGTGGGCGCCGAGCCCGCGGACCTACCTCGAGCACGCCCGCGACTACCTCGGTCTCGACTTCCCGGGTGGCGACGACATCGCGGCCCTGGCCGGCGACGACGAACGCTGGCACCGCACCGAGGCCATCATGGACCCGGCCGAGTCGATCGGCGCGACCGGCGAGGCCGACCGGCTACGGGTGCTCGCCGACGACATGCTGACCGCGCTCTACGTCTCGGCGCCACCGTTGATCGCGGCGACGTCGATCGAGGCGTGGCGGCGGGCCGAGATCCACCTGACCGCGGGCCTGGGACTGTTGCGCTACCACCGCCTGGCGGCCCAGCCGCTGGATCGCGGCGAGCGGGTGGCCCGCCTGCTCGCCGTCCGGGACGCGATCATGGCCCGCAACCTGCTCGACATCCGCAGGCTCGGGCCGGTCTTCGTCTTCGCCCACAACACCCATCTGCAGCGCAACCCGGCCCGCTGGCAGTTGGCCGACATGGATCTGCGGTGGTCCGGAGCCGGCGCGATCCTGGCGGCGCTGGGCGAGCCCTTCACGTTCGTCGCCGGCAGCCTGGGCCGCAGCTCGGCCCTGAACCTCGGCGAGCCGGACCCGGACACCTACGAGGGCGACCTGCAGACCCGCATCGCCACGTGGGGCCTGACGAAGTCCGCGACCGGGCGCATCCGCACCGATCCCACGCCGGAACAGGGCTACTTCCCGCTGAACGACGTGACCCTCGAGGGCGCCGACGCGATCCTGCACATCAACGCCGCGTAGGCCGGCGCAGCGCCTCTCGGGCGAGGGTCAACGGTCGGGGGTGCCCGGTGGGGCCATCATGCGCAGGGCGTTGGGGTCCAGGCCGATGTGCAGCGGGGTCTCGCCGCTCAGTTCGCCGTCGACCTCGGTGCGGACCGGGCGGTCGGTCTCCAGGGTCAGCTCGCGGACCGCCAGGAACGGCTCCTGCTGGTGCGACCGGCGATGGCCGGTCGCCGCGTTGCGCGCGGTCTCGCGCAGCAGGTCGGCCCGGGCCGGGCCGCCCACCGCGTACGCGACCAGCAGCCGGTCGTCCGCGTCGGCGTCGGCGGTGATCGGGCGGCCGGCGTGGAAGCCGCCGTTCGCCACGTACAGCTGGTGGGTCTCGAAGGTGTGCTCACGTCCGCCGGCGCGGACCACGGCCCGGATCGGGCGGTGCCGGGTGAGCAGGGCGAGAGCCGTCAACGGGTACGCGATCCGCCCGGACACCCGCTTCAACAGGTGCGGCGACTTCAGCATGACGTCGGCGGACAGCCCCACGCCGACGTGGTTGGTGAACGGCAGGTCCCCGGCCAGGCCCAGGTCCACGTCGACGACCGTGCCGCCGGTCAGCGTGGCCACCGCCCGGTCCAGGCCGAGCGGCACCCGGGCGGTCCGGGCGAAGTTGTTCGTGGTGCCCAGCGGCAGCACCCCGAGCGCGATGTCCCGGTGCGCGAGCATCCGCCCGGCGGTGCTGATCGTGCCGTCGCCGCCGCCCGCGACCAGCAGATCCGGCCCGGCGTCGATGGCCTTGGTCAGCGCCTGCTCCAGGTCACCCTCGACCGGCAGGTCGGCGAGCAGCGTGACGCCGGCCGCCAGCAGCCGCGCGCGGACCCCTTCGTAGAGCCGGCGCCCGCGCCGCGACCGAGCGTTGACCACGAGCGCGGCCCGCCGATGCTCACGGATGTCCTCGCTCAGCTGCTTCTTGGTGCGCACGGCCGGACACGCTACAGGCCGGAGGACGGCGAAGGGCGGACCCGTCACGCGATCGCCGTGTTCCCGACCGTTCGCGGCACCCGGTCGCGGAGTGTCACGTGACTTCGGTGTGCTCGTACCCGTCTCAAGGTCTTGCTTTTCACCCAGTGGAAGCGGTGGATGTCGATCCCGGTGGTCTCTTCCTAACCTGTGACGATGACCACTACGACCGACCGGCGGGCCGCGCTGACGGCCGTCGCGCTGTGCTGGGCCGCCGTGCTGCTCGACGGCTACGACCTGGTGGTGCTCGGCACCGTCATCCCGGTGCTCACCCGCGATCAGGTCTTCGGCATCACCGCGGGCGGCGCCACCACCGTCGCCACCGCCGGGCTGGTCGGGATGACCATCGGCGCGATGGTCATCGGCACGCTGACCGACTACCTCGGCCGGCGCAAGGTGATGATCGTGTCGGTCCTGCTGTTCTCGCTGTTCATGATCGGCGCCGCGCTGGCCACGTCGTTCGGCATGCTGGTCACCTTCCGGTTCCTCGCCGGGCTGGGCCTGGGCGGTTGCCTGCCCACCGCCATCACGCTGGTCACCGAGTTCTCCCGCAAGGGCCGCGCGGCCAGTGCCGCCCCGTTCGTGCTGACCGGCTATCACATCGGCGCGATCCTGACCGCGCTGTTCGGCCTGCTGGTGCTCGGCGGCGGCGGGAACGACTGGCGCTGGATGTTCGCGATCGGCGGCGTGCCCGGGCTGATCCTCGCCCCGCTGATGTGGCGCTTCCTGCCCGAGTCCGAGGTCTTCCGGGCCGAGCGGGCGAACACCGAGCGGAAGAATCCGGTCCGCGAGCTGTTCGTCGGCGGCATGCTCCGGCCGACGATCGCCTTCTGGTGCACGTCGTTCTTCGGGCTGGTGCTTGTGTACGGCCTGAACACCTGGCTGCCCAAGCTGATGGTCACCGCCGGCTACCCCCTCGAGCAGGGCATCGGGCTGGTCCTGGTGCTCAACGTCGGCGCGATCACCGGGCTGCTGGTCTCGGGCCGGA
>NZ_JBFAZH010000683.1:0-4277 GCF_040681735.1 Actinoplanes sp. NPDC051633
GGGCCGCGCCGCACCACGGTGTCGGACTCGCGGTGCTTGGGTGTCAGCCCCACCCACGACGCCAGGTGCGCCGGGCTGGCGAACCGGTGCACGTCGCCGATCTCCGCGACGAAGACCGCCGCGAGTACCGGCCCGACACCCGGCACGGCCTGCACCGCCTGGAACCCGGCATGCCCGGCCAGGCCGACGCGCAGCGGGCCGGCGACCGCCTTGATTTCGAAGTCGATCGCGTCGATCAACCGCAGCAACGCGTTGACCCGCAACCGATACCCGGCGTCCAACGGCGCCACACCGAGCAGCTGCCGGCCAGCAACGCCGAACAGGTCCGACACGCCTAGGTGCAGGCCCTGCTTGGCCAGCACCGCGTGCACCGACGCTTTCAACCCGCTGCGCCACGCGATCAACTTCGCCCGGTGCCGGACCAGTTCGCGTAGTTCGCGGATCGCGGGCGGGGCGATCCAGCCCTCGGGTAGCCGTCCCATCCGCAACAAGTCCGCCAGATCGGCGGCGTCGCGCACATCGTTCTTGACCCGCCGGTAGGCGAAGCCTTTCACGCCGAGCGGGTGCGCCAAGTGGACGTCAGCGCCGGCGCCGGTCAGCACGTCGACCGCCCAATACCAGCCGTAGGTGGCTTCCAGCACCACCTGAGGATGTTCACCCGCCTTGGCTATTTCCGCCGCCAAGGTCATCGGGTCGTTGTCAATCCGAGTGCTGTCGAGGCGCTCGCCGGTCTCGGTCATCCGCACGATCACTGACCGACGCCGGTGCAGATCGATACCCACGATCTGCTGGCCATCGTATTCTGCTGACATGTGGGGCCTCTTTCGTCGATTGACGTGAGCACCCCGAGCATCCCGCCGGGAGTCACGAGGAGCGAGGGCCCCGCTCCTTCATGCCATCAAGGCGTCGGCAGCAGAGAGGTCTCCGTGTCTTGGATCATGGTGCGGTAGACGACATCGGCAAGGCGTCTCTTCAGGCAGCGCATGGCTTCTTTGTGGGTCTTGCCGGCGGCTCGTTTGCGCTGGTAGTAGTCCCGGCCCGGGGTCGTTCGTTTGATCTGGGCCATGGCCATGACATGCAGCGCGTAGCTGCCGGTCGCCGGCACGCGACAGACGATGCCGTTGGACGTCACCGGACGATACTTCTATCGGTGCGACACCGCAGTACGAGGCGAACGCCGACTCCGAGCGGAACCTGCCGACCGCGCCGGCGCGGGCCAGGATCTTGGCCGCGACGACGTCCCCGATACCGTGCAGATCGGTCAGGGTGGTGCCGGATGCGGCGACCGCGGCGGACAGCGTCGCGGTGGCCGCGGCGATGCGCCGGTCGAGGCGGCGCATCTCGCTGAGCAGCTCCACGGCGACCTGGCGCAGGGTGCGGGCCAGCACCGCCCGCGGACGGATCCGGCGCAGCGCAGCGGCCGCGGTGTCGGCGGTCAGCCCGCGGGGCAGTCCGGCGGGCAGGAGCTGGGCGAGCAGCGCGTGCAGCCGGTTGATGGTCTGGGTGCGGGTGCGGACCAGGTCGTCGCGGTGTTCGGTGAGGCAGCGCAGGGCGGCGACGGCTTCGTCGATGACCGCGGTGTTGAGTCGGGTGGCGGTGTGCGCGGCGATACCGACCGACAGGGCGTCGGCTTGGTCGGTTTTGCGGCCGTGCCCAGTGGACAGCAGCCGGACGCGGCGGGCCAGCTTCGCGGGCACATCGATCACGTCGACGCCGTCGGCTGATAGCCGGCCGGTCAGTGCGGCGCCGAGGCCGGTCGCGCCTTCAACCGCCCAGACGGCCCGTGACCAGCGGCCGGCGAAGCGGCGCAGTTGCCGGTAGCCGTCCCGGTTGACCTCGACGCGGATCGCGGCCAAGGGCTGGAGTCGGTTGTCGACTGCGACGGCGGTCCAGGACGCCTTGTGCGGATCGATCGCGATGACGACCGGGGCAGGTGCCGTGGGCAGGGCGGAGGGCACGGGTTCTCCTTGCGCGACCGGGAAGGGGATCCGGCGAGGAGGGCAGACCAACTTCGGGCGACACAGACCTCTCTCGAGCCACTCTCGCCGGCGGTTGGGGCCGGGGCGCAGGCCGTTCGAGAGCCAGCCCGAAGGCGGCAGGTGTTTCCCGAGCGACCCCAACCACAACCTTGAAGATCATGGCTGCAGACCTTGATCTCCGCCACCAAGTCAACAAGTTGGAGACCTCTCTGCTGAATACGCTTTGACAAAGAGAGGTGCCGTTAGCGAGATAGTCCCGACGCGCCGGCCGAGCTGTGCTGGCGGACCGCGCCGATAGCGTCGCGTCCGGTAGCTCATTCGGGGGTTCCCGCTCGTCACCGATCCTAGGGAAGGGGGTAGCGAGATGGTTGGATAGGTGAAGGGATACACCGCGAGCAGTGACGGCAAGGTCTACCTCTACGGCAAGCGGGTAGGCACCGTGCAAGTCCCCCTCCGGCTGATCATGAGCGTTCTAGGCGACGGTGCCAACGGCATTGCGTTCGGGGCGTGGCACGAAGCCCTCGCGCGCGACGAGGTCATTAAGGTTTACCCACCGCGCGTCGACCTGGGGGAGGGTCCCGACGAGTTCGGAGAGTTGAGGGACAAGGCAATGGCGGAGGCGTCCAAGGCTGCGGCGCTCAGCCACCCCGCCATCGCGACGGTCTACGAGTTCAACGTCCTGATGGAAAATGGCGTCCCGGCGGACTCGACTGGGTGGCCGTACGTCGTTCAGCAGCACCGCCGTGGAGAGCCATTGGGCGTTGTCCTATCGCGGATGACTGGCGATGCTCACGGCCGGCGCTACATCGTCCGCCAGATCTTCGATGCGCTGGCCTATGCGGAGCGCCGAGGCTGTCTGCACGGTGACTTGCACATGAACAACGTGCTTGTGCGACTCGGCTCAGCTCAGCTCAGCCGGAAGTCTCCATCATCGACTTCGGTACGAGCGCGCTGACCGGTCGAGAATTTCAGGCAACCCGCCACGCGGAGCATCTGCGTACCACCACGTTCGACCTCCTGCCTGAGTTGTGGACCATTCTCGTTCGAACGGAGCGGTTCCTTGCGGTCGACGGTTTCGACATCCTGCCGACTCTGCGAGCAGGCCTCGACCTCTTTGAGTTCGTCACGGGGCGGCGGGAACTGACACCGAGGGAGGTCGGTGGGTGTCTCGCCCTTGCGGCAGTGTTCGACCTGGGCGTGTTGTGGGGGGCGTTGGTTCCACGCCTGGCGGGGGACGCCAAGGTGGCACGGCAGGCATTTCTGGAGTGCCTGACGCACGAGCACCATCTCGCGGAGGTGGTTCTCTCGCCCGAGGAACTCGAAGCGCGTTTGAGCGACGCGCTAGAGCGCACGCATTATGGATTGCTGGATCGACGGCGGAGCTGGTTCGATCATCACTGATGGAGGGCGGTCGAAGGAAAAAGGGTTGAGTTGCCTCGTCCGGCTCTGTTGCGTTGCAAGATTTGTAGACAGGCATAACCGGCCGAATGTGGTGTCAGATCCCCGGGCGAGCTCGGCGAACGCCGCGGCGACTCGCAGTGTCGGCGGGGCGTCAACTCCGAGTTCGGCAAACGCGTTCACGCGTGGCGCCTGCGGCGGCGTCCTGATCACCTCGATGCCGGCCGCGGTGAACACCATATCGAAGGCAGCGGTGAACTTGGTATCGCGGTCGGGCAGCAGGAACCGCAGCGAGTCTGCTCGCTGGTCGAGGTCGATCAGCAGGTTCCGTGCCTGCTGGGCCACCACGCACCGGTCGGGTAAGCGGTCACACCGACGACGTGGACCCTGCGGGTCGCGATCTTCAGGAAGAACAGCACGTAGATCCGTTTCAGGAACGGGGGCCTCGCCCGGTCGAGGGGACCCGTCTGATGGGCGCGGCAAGGCGCCCTCTGTTTGCGCGACGAGGAGGACCCTTTAAGCACCGGGCACGCGAACGGGATAGCGGCCGCCCTGCACTCCTCGGGCGCGGTCCGCTCGGGCGAGATCGTCACGTCGATCGCGGCGTCGGTGGCCGCTGGGGTACCAGTGCCGCCGCCCGGCCGCCCAGCTGTCCGCTGACGTTCTTCAGCCAGCATGGCGATCTGACCGGCCGCCCGGTCAGATCCCGGCTTCGTCGAGTAACGACTGGAGGTCCGCGTCCAGTCGGTGGCATTCGGCGTGCAGCTTTCCGGCGATCGCCTCGGCCCGGTTCCTTGCGTCCGAGCCGAGCCGCGACGTAATCGTCGACAGGTCGTGGGCGGCGTAGGCGTAGACGCCCCGGCGGGACGGGGCGGACAGCCGCCCGGCCTCCTCCAGCGC
>NZ_JBFAZH010000684.1:0-4274 GCF_040681735.1 Actinoplanes sp. NPDC051633
GAGCCGTACTGGCTGACCCAGCCGGGGGCGCCGCCGGCTCTCGAGGCGCTGCACGCGGTGGACACGGCGGACCTGGCGGTGGTCGGCGCCGGGTACAGCGGGCTGTGGACGGCATTGCTGGCCAAGGAGCGCGACCCCGGCCGGGACGTCGTCGTGCTGGAGGCGGGCACGGCCGGGTGGGCGGCGTCGGGGCGCAACGGCGGGTTCTGCTCGGCCAGCCTGACGCACGGGTTCGACAACGGGCTGACCCGCTTCCCGGCGGAGATCTCCGAGCTGGAGCGGCTCGGCCGGGAGAACCTCACCACGATCGGCCTGGCCGTCGAGCACTACGGCATCGACTGTTCGTGGGAACCGACCGGGGAGCTCGTCGTGGCCACCGAGGAATGGCAGATGCGGGAGCTGACCACCTCGTTCGGCGAAGCGACCGCGCGCGGCCTGGACGTGACGTTGCTGGACCGCGCCGAGGTGCAGGCGGAGGTGCGGTCGCCGCGCTTCCTCGGCGGGCTGTGGGACCGCACCGGCTGCGCGATGGTCGACCCGGCCCGCCTCGCCTGGGGCCTGCGCCGCGCCTGCCTCTCGCTCGGCGTGCGGATCTTCGAGAACACACCCGTTCTGCGCCTGGTCAACGAGCGGGGCGCGCTGCGGCTGAACACGCCGCGGGGCGAGGTGCGGGCGGGCCGCGTGGCCCTCGCCACCGGCGCGCACGGCAGCCTGCTCAAGCGCCTGCGGCACTACGTGGTCCCGGTGTACGACTACGTGCTGATGACCGAGCCACTCACGCCGTCGCAGCTCGACTCGATCGGCTGGCGCAACCGGCAGGGGCTGGGTGACGCGGCCAACCAGTTCCACTACTTCCGGCTCTCCGCGGACAACCGGATCCTGTGGGGCGGCTACGACGCCGTCTACTACCACGGGGGCCGCATCAGCCCGGCGCGGGACCAGCGGGAGGCGACGTTCAGGCTGCTGGCGGAACACTTCGCGGCCACGTTCCCGCAGCTGGACGGGATCCGCTTCACCCACAAGTGGGGCGGCGTGATCGACGCGTGCAGCCGGTTCAGCGGGTTCTTCGGCACCGCGTACGGCGGCCGGCTGGCGTACGCGGCGGGCTACACGGGCCTGGGCGTGGGCGCGACCCGGTTCGGCGCGAACGTCATGCTCGACCTGCTGAGCGGCGCCCGCACCGAGCTGACGTCACTGGAAATGGTGCGGAGCAAGCCGCTGCCGTTCCCGCCGGAGCCGGTGCGCAGCGGCGTGATCGAGCTGACCCGCTGGTCGATCGCCCGGGCCGACCGCAACGAGGGCAGGCGCAACCTGTGGCTGCGGACGCTCGACCGGATGGGCCTGGGCTTCGACTCCTGACCGTCGTGCATATGACACATGCGCTGAGCTGGGCGGACACTCGCTTACGGTCAGCGCATGCCGAAGATCACCGCCGTGGCCGCCGTCACCGTCCTGTTCCTCGCCGCGTGCGGTGCCGACGAGCCGGCCACGCCGACGGTTACCTCGCCGGCTGCATCGCCGGCTGCTGCGGCATCGGCCCAGGCGGCACCGGCCGGAGACGCCGCGAAGCACACCGCGACCGCGGAATGTGCCATGTCGGTCGACGACATCCGGTCGGTGATCGCGTCGAAGGCCGTGACCAAGGTGGAGGTCGTCGGTCAGTGCACGACGGTGGCGATCAGCACCTCGCTGGCCGACGGCGAGGCGGCCGCCGCGAAGGAGATCTGCGAGGCAGCCGCCAAGGTGTCCTATCAGGGCGACATCAACTCGGTCCGGGTCACCGGCAAGTCCGGCGACGAGCTGTCGCAGGGCATCGCCGGTGCGCCTTGCCTCGGCTGACGGGATCCGGCTGACCGGTCAGGCCCGGCAGCCGGACCACCGGCTGCGGAAGCGTTTCGCCACGTCGGCCGGCAGGCCCTCGCAGAGCCGCCCGCTGCCGGCCGTGAAGTGGTGCCAGGCGCCGTCGCCGTGGCGGAAGGTCGCGACCTCGCCGGTGAAGCCGGGGGTGTAGAGGCCGGCGATCGCGTAGTCGCGGTGGCAGACGATGCCGCGCAACTGCGACTTCGGGTCGTCCTCCCGGCCCATCACCGTCAGCAGGGTGGTCTCGTCCACCGGGCAGCCCTCGGCCGGACGGCCCGCCTGCTTGCTCACCGGCTCGGTCTCGACCGGCGGGCTCTGGACCGGCGCGCTCTGGACCGGCGCGCTGGGGGCCGGGCTGCTCGAGATCGGGCTGCTGCTAGGGATCGGGCTGCTCGGCGCGCTCTGCACCGGCGCTGCGGGCCGGGCGTCGCTCCCGCAGGCCGCGAGGCCGGCCGTGAGAGCGGCGCCGAGAACGAGGATCGAAAGGGTACGAGCGGACATCATCCATCTCCTGACACGTCGTGTTCGTCAACGTGACCGAAGGTAGGGACGCCGGGCGGGCGTTTGCTCACGGCTTCGTGCCATCGACAGTGGACGGTCGGGTAGCCTACCGTCCACGCTCAGGAGGCGGTGAGCTCCACCGACCGGATGCGGTCCTCGATCCGCTGGGCGTGGTGCGCGGTGATCAGCTCGTCGGCGCCCGCCTCCTTGGCGAAGCCCTCCAGGAACTCGCGCACCTCGGCCGGCGTGCCCGCCGCCGTGTAGCGGGTCATTGCCGCGAGCCCGCGGCCCTCCGGCGACTCGAGGAACGCGTCGATCTCGGCGTCTGTGAAGTCGGCGGGGGCGCCGCCGCGGGTCAGCATCCCGCGGGTCCGGGCGCGGTACGCCTCGGCGCGCATCTCGACGGCCCGGTCGTGGTCCTCGGCCGCGAACACGTTCACGCCGGCGATCACCCACGGCTCGGCGAGCTGCTCGGACGGGCGGAACGTGTCGCGGTAGACGGCGACCGCCTGGTGCAGCGCGTCGGGGGCGAAGTGGGAGGCGAACGCGTACGGCAGGCCGAGCTGCGCGGCGAGCTGGGCGCCGAACAGCGACGAGCCGAGGATGAACAGCGGGACGGGCTCGGCCGGGGTGGGCACCGCCCGCACGCCCGGGATGCGGGACCGGCCGGCGAGGTAGCCGTTCAGCTCCAGCACGTCCTGCGGGAAGGTGTCGGCGCTCTCGTTGCTGCGGCGCAGCGCCCGCAGGGTGGTCTGGTCGCTGCCGGGCGCACGGCCCAGCCCCAGGTCGATCCGGCCCGGGAAGAGCGACCCGAGCGTGCCGAACTGCTCGGCGATCACGAGCGGCGAATGGTTGGGCAGCATGATGCCGCCGGCGCCCAGCCGGATGCGGTCGGTGTGCGCCCCGACATGGCCGATCAGCACGGCGGTGGCGGAGGACGCGATGGTCGGCATGTTGTGGTGCTCGGCATACCAGACCCGCCGATAGCCGCTGCGCTCTGCGGCCCGGGCCAGCTCGACACTGGCCGCGAAGCTGTCACGAGCGCTCTGCCCGGGCGCGATGGGCGCGAGGTCGAGCAGCGAGAGAGGGATCGCCATGCGTCCATCCTGCCCCGCGATCACCGGGCCCGGCCCTCCCAGCGGTCCCGCAGGGCCGTGACGTGCAGCACCGTGTTGATGCCGAGCCAGCGGGCCGGCTCCGGTTCCCAGCGCCGCGAGCGGTGGCCCACCCACGGCAGCGTCACGCGCCCGGTGTCCCGCTTCAGGATCAGATCGGCGAGGGTACGCCCGGCGAGGTTGGCCGCGGCCACGCCGTCGCCCACGTATCCGCCGGCCCAGCCGACCCCGTCGCGCAGCCCCACCGACGGCGTCCAGTCCCGTGGGATCCCCAGCGGGCCGCCCCAGCGGTGGGTGACCCGCGGCGTGATGTCGAAGAGCTCGGTCAGCGTGCGGGTCAGCGCGTCGAAGACCGCGGGCACCCGGTCGTAGCCGTGCCGGATCCGTGACCCGAAGTGATAGGGCGCGCCGCGCCCGCCGAAGGCGAGCCGGTCGTCGGCGGTCCGCTGACCGTAGATGATCAGCCGCCGCTCGTCCGAGAAGGTCTCCCGCCGGCGCAGCCCGATCCGGTCCCAGACGGCCGCCGGGAGCGGCTCGGTGGCGATCATCAGCGAGTAGACGGGCGCGACCGTGCGCCGCTGCCGGGGCAGCGTGGCGGTCCAGGCCTCGAGCGCGCGCACCACGACACCGGCGCTCACGGTGCCGCGGTCGGTCTCGACGCGGCCGGGCGCGATCGACCGCACGCGCGTGCCCTCGTGGATGGTGACGCCGCCGTTTAGTTATTTTTATACGTGGAATGATTAAATGTCCTAGAAAGGGCTTTAAATGCAAAATAAAAAGACTACTCATTTTTTGAGT
>NZ_JBFAZH010000685.1:0-4269 GCF_040681735.1 Actinoplanes sp. NPDC051633
GAGGAACCCACCGATCGCGTACCAGGCGCCGCCGGTGTCGAATGCCTCGCGCATGAGATCGAACGTCAGGGCGGACACCAGAACGCCGGCACCGAAGCCGATCACCCCCGCGACGACCCGACGGGGCGGCGACGTGAACAGGCCGAGGACCACGCCCACCACGAAGCTGGAACTTGCGAGCGACCCGTACAGCAGAGCAGTCCCCACTGATCACCCTCCTCAACCGCCGTACGCCGTGCCGTAGGCACGCGGATCGATGCCCGAGTGCCCGGAGGATAACGCCGCCAGGAGCACTACACACGCGAACCGACTGTTCCGGCACGGTCGCCAGCGGGACGCGGACCAACATGTCACACCTGGGTCCTCCAGCGGCGGATACGTCGGGCAACAGGTGGCGGCCTCGCCCCGGATCTGGTGAAGGGCCTCGTCCTTGTTGGATCGCCACGTAGTCTTCGGGGCCGCCCATCCTTCGCTGACGAGGTGGGCCGCCTCACCGACCATGTCGACCGCGCGCGTGGGTGAAGGCATCCTGCAATGGTTCCCCCGCTTCCACGACATTGTGCCTACGAGAATGTCATCCGGGCAGGTCAAGCTGCATGCTCGTACTCGCGGAGGATGTCGCCGAGGCGATCATGGCGGTGGATGGTCAGTGAGCGAGTCGGTCTGGGTCGTTGATCGGTTCGGGCAGCGGAGCGAGTGGCCGGGCGTTCGCGATCCCTTGATTCGGCCGGTGAACGTTGTGGAACTGCTCGTACTACCGCAGTGCTTGGAGCAGATGCTGTGGCTCCGTTGCGTTGCGGGATGAGCGGACACGCTGAGGTCGGCCAGCCGCATTCAAATCGCTTGGATGAGCTCGGTGAACGCCGCCGCAACGCGCAATGCCGGGAGCGCGTCGACGCCGAGCTCGTAGTGGCCGCGGCGCAGATTCTGCACGGAGTGGATTCAGGCCGAGCTCACTCGCGTGCGCGACAGGCGAGAGGAAGCCGCACGACGCTTTCTTGACGCAGCGCGAAGGGCTGACCGGCGGGCACTTCCAGATTCGCCGACGGCAGCGGCGCAATCGCCTGCGCCGAACGGGCGTGTTGGTTTCCCAGCTTGGTTGGTGGGTCTCATCGTCGTGCTGGCTGTCCTCGTCAATGTTGGCAGTAGCGGCAGTGAATCCAGATTGCTTCCGATTCTTGGACTCGTCGTCGCCGTCATCGGCCTCGTCCCTACCTCCATGTCCGCGTACTTTGACTATCGAGCTCATCAACGTCGGCACGAGAATCAATCTGGAAGGGACCCCGAGCAATGAGTCGAGGTCCTTTAACGAGACCTGGGCGATGGGTGTTGAATGGCCCGCTGTTTGTCGTCGCGGGCAGGCCTTCCTGCAGAATCTGCGCCGCGGCCACTATGAACTCGGACTCCATGCCGCCACGCACTGCGGGTCGCCGCAGCGCACACCGAACTTACCCACGCGATCTGACGAACGTGTCCGGCCGGCTCAGCGTGTCTGCTGATCCCGCAAAGGCAACAGACCCCGGGCCGCCGTCCTGGGGGAAGGCGCGCTTGCCGTCCCGTCTGCTCAGCCGCCACCCGCGACGCTCGCCTGCCATACCCACATAGACAGAGCGCCGTCTTGCCCCTGTCGAGCGAGGTAGACGCCGGGCAGACGCGGTGCCGAGATGGCCGCGTCATCGAACGGCAGCCATGGTGACCAATCTGCGAGGGAAGCTATCGCATCGCCGGCAAGCACCCAGCCAGCATGCCGCAGACCGCGGCCACGAGCCCGGGCGAGGGCACACTCTTTCCGCCGCATATAACGCGCACGCTGAGTGGGGCACGCAGAGTGTTTCGGTTCCGCCGGGCCGCCCTCGTCCCTGCTCCCGCCCGTTAGTTCGGCTGCTGCTCCGTGCGAGGTCGTGGCGTCGCAGGGGACTCGGGCGACGCTGGAAGGGACGTGTGCGTTGGTCCAGCGTACGGGTGCAGTTTGAGCTTCTCGTGGATGGCGGCCGGCGGTTTCCGGGTAGTGCGGTACGCCAGGTCCTCCAGATAGATCCACAGGTTGCTGTTGCGCTTGTCGCGTTCGGCGCGCACGAAGGGCTCGATCGCCTCCCAGATGCGTCGGGCCTGGGAGCCGTTCGAGCCGATGATCAACTCCTCCTTGACGATGCCGTGTGCGACGAGCTTGCCGAGGTCGTCGTAGAGCCCGCCCACCATGCGCAAGTGGGACCGGGCCTCCAACGACAGGTCCGTGTACGGTTGGACCGGTTGCCGGGGAAGTTCGTCGAAGATGAACTGTTGAGCGTCGAAGAACTCCTGAGTTCGGAACCGGCTGAAGACCTGGAGCACGACCGGCAGCGCGTAGCCGTCCATCGTGGTCCGCGTCTGCCGGAGCGCGAGTGTCCCGGAGACGATCAGCGAGACGACGGAGATGGCGATGGAGATGAGGGAGATCGCTGTCCTGGCGTCCACGCATCCAAGGTAATCGATCGCCTGGATTCCGTGAAAGCAAACTACCGGCAAACGGCGGGCCGGCACCCTGCACGCCCGCGAGCCATACGGCTCCCGGGTGCACGGATCTGCCGCCGATCGCGTGGCACCACCACCGCGGATAGCCAGCTGACGATGCCTCGCGAAGGCGTGATGAGCGTTATGCAATTGTTTTGAGGTCTGACGTCGCAGTGCGCAGGACCGCAGTGCTGTTGGAAACCGGCGCCTACTTCTACGATCTTGACATGCTGGGGGTCCACTACGCCGTGACGGCGAAGCAGGAACGCGCGCTCCTCGCGGCTAATGGCGACGACGGGGTCGGCGAGTACGTCGGGGACCTGAAGAAATATGGTCGGACGACGAGCTGAGTGTCGATACCGACAAGGCCTGGGACGCCATCCACCGCTGCCTGGGCGACGGCACTCTCGACCCGGATGGCGCCGACTGCCTGCTGTCGCACGCGGTGCTCGGTGGACGACATCTGCATGACGAGTACTACGTCGTGTACGTCAGCGCGGCAGAGACCAGGGATGTCGCAGCCGCGCTACTCGCTGTCGATCCCGGCTGGCTGCGTCGCCGCTTCGACGCGATCAACGACCCTGACTGTGCGGGGGCCCAGGACGACACTGACTTCGAGTACACCTGGACCAACTTCGTCGATGTCCGGGCCTTCTATCAACGGGCCGCCGCCGCACGACGAGCGGTGATCTTCACAGCCTGTAGGTCATCATCGGGTGCACGGATCTGCCGCAGTCCGTGCGCTCGGGGAAGACTTAGGCCGCGGTGCGGCACGGGCAGCGCTGACGGCCGTCGCTGCCGCACCAGCCGCGACAACTGTCAACGGCCATTTGGACATCCCCGCTGGCGCCGGCAGATCTCCCCGGTGGCGGTCACGGATTCCTCCCCGTTGGCGGCCAGATAGTTCCCCGCCCTGGGGTGGCGCTGGTTGTGCCGCATGCAGAGACTGGGCATGGCCGAACGGACGACTGGAACGTGCCGTCCGCGACTGCCGTAGCTATGCTGCCCGGGTGACCGAGCTGGACGACGAGACGCTGGCATTCGCACACCGCATGTTCGACCTAGCCCGCACCGGCGTCACCGAGGAATTGATCGGCAACGTCACGATGGGCCTCTCGCCCAATCTCACCAACGACAAGGGCGACACCCTGCTGATCCTTGCGTCCTACCACAACCACGTCGGCACTGTGGCCGCCTTGCTGGAGCACGGCGCCGATGCGAACCGGGTTAACGATCGGGGTCAGTCCGCGCTGTCCGCCGCAGTCTTCCGACAGAATTCTGAAATGGTGAAGATCCTGCTCGCCGCTGGCGCCGACCCGGACGGAGGAACACCCTCCGCGGTAGCGACAGCGAAATTCTTCAAGCTACCCGAAATGGACGCCTTGCTGCACCGGAAATGAGGGGCCGGGGTCGGAATCCGCGAACCGGTCCGGCGATGCACAATCGCCGCTGGGTAAACGCTGGGATGTCCTCGCTGTCCGACTCAGTGTTCGTCCCCGATCTGCCGGATTCGGGCGCTGAAGAAAGCCATCCGCAGTGTTGATCGCCAAATAGCACGCAGACCTGCCTCGTCGTTGGACGGGGCAGGCCTCGCGCTCGATAAATCAGGCGATCGCAGCGGGGAATCGCTCCCAGACACGGTGCGCACCCAGCAATGCCTGCACCGCGGTCAAGGTGGCCGCGGCGGTTCCTTCCGACACCACGCCCGGCGTACCGGTAACGCCGGCCGCCTCTAGGACGGTGGCACGCCAAGACGATCGGCGCATGGCGCGACCGTGC
>NZ_JBFAZH010000686.1:0-4268 GCF_040681735.1 Actinoplanes sp. NPDC051633
CGGTTCGTCGAAGCGGGCGCGACCCTGGCCGCCGAGGTGGCCTGACCGACCCGCGACCGGCTCATAGACCACGGTGATGTGAGCCATCAGCCTTCTTGGGTTCGGGTTCGATTGACTTCTTCCACTCGTGAGCAGAAGGTTGGTGACAGCCACCGCGGCGGTGTCACGGACCGGATCGGGCCGTGGCGTCAGAGACCCAACGTCCTGGATTGACCGGGTCCTCGCCGCCGGATCCGCCACGAAAGGCTCCGACATGACCAAGCTCAATTCTGCGAGGCTGCGCCGTCTCGGTGTCCTCGTCGCCGTGC
Organism: Actinoplanes sp. NPDC051633; assembly: GCF_040681735.1. Taxonomy (NCBI): domain Bacteria; kingdom Bacillati; phylum Actinomycetota; class Actinomycetes; order Micromonosporales; family Micromonosporaceae; genus Actinoplanes; species Actinoplanes sp. NPDC051633. Next base: position 309 of record NZ_JBFAZH010000686.1, read on the forward strand.
CCTTCCTCGGCGCGGCGACCCTGTCCGCCTGTAGCAGTGCCGGCAGCGAGGGCGGCTCCGGCGGCGGCGACGCGAAGGGCTTCGCGTTCACCTTCCCCACCTCGACGACCAGCGAGAGCCCGTACGAGACGCTCGCCAAGCAGTACAGCACCGAAACCGGTGTGCCGATCGACCTCCGCAAGCTGCCCAACGACAACTACGGCACGACCCTGCGCACCCAGCTGCAGGGCGGCAACGCACCGGACCTGATGGTGGTCGCGCCGGGCCGGGGTCAGGATCAAGCCGTGCTGCCGCTGGCCGAGGCCAAGCTGCTCGAGCCACTCAACGCGGCATCGGCCGCCGTCGTGCCCAAGGGCACCGAGGGCCTGTTCAGCGTCGACGGCAAGACCTACGCCCAGCCGACCGACCTGGTGCCGGTCGGCATGGTCTGGAACAGCGGCGCGGCAGACAAGACCGGCGCCGACTTCCCCGCCGACACCGACGCGATGCTCACGCTCTGCCGGACCCTCGCGGCCGACGGAAAGTCCTTCCTCGCGCTCGCCGGATCGGTCGCGCCGAACCCGGGCCTGATGGCGATGTCGATCTCCGCCACCCAGGTGTACGCGCAGACGCCGGACTGGAACAAGCAGCGCATCGCCGGCACGGTGACCTTCGCGCAGAGCGAGCAGTGGAAGAGCGTGCTGCAGACGATCGATCAGATGAACCGGACCGGCTGCTTCCAGAAGGGCGCCGCCGGCGGCGGATTCGACGCGATCACCAAGAACATCGTGCAGGGCACCTCACTCGGCGCGTTCGTGCCGGGCGGCGCCGCGCAGGAGATCATGAACAACGCCAAGGGCACCACCCTCGAGATCCAGGCGTTCCCCGCGGCGGCCGGCGCCAAGCCGTACCTGCTCGCCAGCCCGAACTACGCGCTGTCGGTCAACGCGAAGGTCGACGCCGTGCGGAAGAAGGCGGCCCAGGACTTCCTGACCTGGCTCGCCGAGCCGGAACACGCCGCGCAGTTCACCAAGATCGAGGGACAGGTGCCGGTGTCCGGCGTCGAGACCGCCGAGCTCGCGCCCCAGTACACGCCGGTGAAGGACCTTCTCACCAAGGGCGACTACGCACCGCTGCCCAACCTGGAATGGCCCAACGCGGCGGTCTACGACGCCCTCTCGACCGGTGTCCAGGGCATGGTCGCCGGCCGCGGCAACCCCCAGTCCGTGCTCGAGTCCATGGACAAGGCCTGGGGCAAATGATCGCCCTGCCGGACCACGAGCGCTGAGGACGAGTCATGACCACACAGATCGGCGCCGACAAGGTCGTCCACAGAGGTCCCTCGACCGCCGGGGGCGATGACACCGCTCGTCCCCGGCGCAACCGGCCCCTCATCTCCTACGGTCACTGGTGGTGGGCACTGCCCGCCGTGGCCATGGTGCTGCTCGTGCACTATGTCGCCACCGCCGGCGGCGCCTTCTACGCCTTCACCGACTGGACCGGGATCGGCGACTTCAACTTCATCGGCTTGGACAACTTCGAGCGCATCGTCGACGACCCCACGCTGCTCGGCTCACTGAAGAACACGCTGTTCATCGCGTTCGGCTTCCTGATCCTCACCAACGTGCTGGGGCTGCTGCTGGCGCTCGCGCTGAACCGTACCCTCAAGACCCGCTACCTGTTGCGCGTCCTGCTGTTCATGCCGGTCGTGCTCAGCCCGCTGGCGGTCTCCTACGTCTGGAAGTTCATCTTCGACTTCGACGGCCCGCTCAACCAGTTCCTCGGATGGATCGGCCTGGAGTCCTGGCAGCGGCCGTGGCTGGCCGATCCGGGACTGGCCATCTGGGCGGTGCTGGTGGTGATGGTCTGGCAGACCACCGGCCTGGTGATGGTCATCTACCTGGCCGGCCTGGCCACCGTCTCACCGGACGTCGAGGAGGCGGCCGCGCTCGACGGGGCCGGCACCTGGAGCCGGTTCTGGCACATCACCGCACCGTCGATCCGCCCGTCGATCGCCATCGCCGGCACGCTGATGCTGGTGCAGGGCCTGCGGGTCTTCGACCAGGTGATGGCCCTGACCAACGGCGGCCCGGGCGGCGCCACCGAGACGCTGGCCACCCAGGTCTACAAGGAGACCTTCGCGCTCGGCAACTTCGGCTTCGGCGCCGCGCTCGCGCTCATGCTGACCGCCATCATCCTCGTCTTCTCGGTGCTGCAGCAGATGGCCACCCGGGATCGGACCTAGGGAGCCGCGTCATGTTCCGATACACGAGAGCCACCCTGCTGCGCGAATCGTTCGTCTGGGTCGTCGGCCTGATCACCCTGCTGCCGTTCTACTTCCTGGTCATCACCGCCCTCAAGCCCGACGACGAGCTGCTCACCACCAGCTCCTCCACGCCGCCCAGCCGGCCGACCGTCTCGAACTTCACCGAGGTGCTCACCGCCGGCGGCCAGTCCAGCATCATCCTCGGCCTGGCCAACAGCGTGTTCATCACCGTCGGCAGCATCCTCGGCCTGGTTCTGTTCGGATCGCTGGCCGCCTACGTGCTGGCCCGCACCACCCACCGCTGGGGGACGATCGCGTTCTACCTCTTTCTCGTCGCGATCATCCTGCCCGTCCAGCTCGGCATGATCCCGCTCTACATCGGCGCCCGCACCCTCGGCCTGGTCGGCACACCGTGGGGAATGATCGTCCTGTACGTCGGCACCCTGATGCCGCTCGCGGTCTTCCTCTACGCCGGCTTCTTCCGTGGTCTGCCCCGTGACTACGAGGAGGCCGCCGCCATCGACGGCGCCGGCCCGGGCCAGGTGTTCCTCCGCATCGTCCTGCCGCTGATGGCGCCGGCCACCGGAACCGTGGCGATCCTGACCGGGCTGATCGTCTGGAACGACTTCTTCACCGCGCTGATCTTCCTCGGCGGATCGGACTATCAGACGCTCACCGTGTCGATGTACTACTACGTCGGCTCGCTGGTCTCCGCCTGGAACAAGATCTTCGCGATCGTGATCCTGTCGATGGTGCCGATCCTCGCCTTCTACCTGTTCGCGCAGAAGAAGTTCATCCAGGGATTCGCCGGCGGCATCAAGTAGCCGCCGATCAGCCCTCCCCGTCCGGCACCACCATTGCGTCTGGAGTTCACCGTGGCCGATCACGGTCCGATCCTGGGAACGACGTCCTTCTCGCTGACGCCCCTGTGGCGCGCCGGCGCCGACCCGGTCGAGGTGCTCGAGCACCTCGCCTCGACCGGGTGCGGGCCGGCCCTCGAGGTCATCGGACACCAGATCTGGCGCGGCTTCCCGGCACTGTCGGCGGCCGACGAGCGGGCCTTCCGCGCTGCGGTGGACCGCCTCGGACTGGTTCCGGTCGCGCTCGGCGTCTACGCCGACCTCTACCGTCGCCCCGGCCGCACGATGACCGCCGAGGAGGCGTTCGAGGCCCTCCGAGCCCAGCTGGCGGTGGCGGCCCGGCTCGGCTTCGGCGTGGTCCGCGCTGCGCTCGGCATGGAGCCCGTCCTGATGCGACGCGTTCTGGCCGAGGCGGAGCGGCTGGGCGTCGTGCTGACCTTCGAACTGCAGGGCATGACGGCACCGGACGCACCGGCCGTGGTCGACGTCCTCACCCTGCAGGCGCAGACCGGTAGCCCGTACCTCGGATTCACGATCGACTTCAGTCTGTCCACTCCGGACCTGCCTGCGGCGTTCGACCTCGCATTGCGCAGATCCGGCCTCGCCGAGGACCGCATCGGCGTGATCCACGAGTCGTGGGAGAGCCGGCGGATGGGCGCCGCCCTCGCGGCCCTGGCCGGTCACCGCGACGAGGCCGTCCTGGCCAACCTGGTCGCCGGTGTCGTCGGGCGCTGCGGCCGGTCGCAGCCGGCCGACTGGGCGGCGGTGCTGCCGCTCGCCCGCCATGCGCACGCGAAGTTCTGGGACCCGGACGTCGAGTCGGTCCGGGCATCGCACGGCGCCTGGCTGTCGGTG
>NZ_JBFAZH010000687.1:0-4261 GCF_040681735.1 Actinoplanes sp. NPDC051633
CCGGCCGGCGACGTAGACGCCGAGCATGACGCCGAGGCCCCAGGCCCAGGCGATGCTGTCGTGGTCGCCGATGCCGCCGCCGGCCACTTGGGCCACCACGCCGACACCGAACAGAATGAGGATCATCGTGCCGGCGAACTCGGCCGCGAGCTCGCCCATCAAGCCTGGTATTTTCAATCGTTCTGCCATGGGCCCTCCCTAGTGGGGTTCGATGCTCATCGACGCTATGAACGCCGTCACGTGCCCGCAATGAACGGCGTTCGGCATTGCCGAACGTTCGGCGGATCACATCGGCAACCCCATCGCATAGGGTTCGAAACATGACTGGAACGGTTCAGTCGATCGAACGCGCGGCCGCGATCCTCCGGGTGCTGGCCGGCGGTCCTGGCCGCCTCGGCCTGGCCGAGATCGCCCGATCACTGGACCTGGCCAAGGGCACCACCCACGGCATCCTGCGCACGTTGCAGCACGTCGGCTTCGTGGAGCAGGAGAAGACGTCCGGGCAATATCAGCTCGGCGCCGCGTTGCTGCACCTCGGCAGCAGCTACCTCGACATCAACGAGTTGCGCTCCCGCTCGATCAACTGGGCCGACCCGCTCGCGGCCCGCAGCGGCGAGGCGGTCCGCATCGGGACCGTGCTGGAGGGCAACGTCCTGGTCGTGCACCACGTCTTCCGGCCGGACGACACGTTCCAGACGCTCGACATCGGCACGCTGCTGCCGCTGCACGCGACCGCGCTGGGCAAGGTGCTGCTGGCCTACCGGGCCAACGGCGTCGGGCTTCCCGAGTCGATGGCGTCCTTCACCCGGCGGACGGTGGCCACGCCGGCCGAGCTGCGCCCGATGCTCGACAAGGTGCGCGAGGCGGGGTGGGCCGAGGAGGTCGAGGAGCACACCCCGGGGGCGGCGGCCATCGCCGCCCCGATCCGGGGGTACGGCGGTCTGGTGGTCGGCGCGATCGGCATCTCCGGACCGGTCGAGCGGGTCTGCGACAGCCACTACCGGCCACGAGCCAACCTCGTCGGCTTCGTCCGGGAGGCCGCCCGAGCGGTCTCCCGGGATCTGGGAGCCGCCAAGCTCTGACTCCTTTGAGGGGGCGAAAATGACCGAGCGCTACGTGGTCGCGATCGACCAGGGCACCACCTCGACGCGATGTATCGTGTTCGACCGGCGCGGCCAGCTCGTCTCCCTCGCCCAGCAGGAGCACAAACAGCACTTCCCGAAGCCCGGCTGGGTCGAGCACGACGCCATGGAGATCTGGCGCAACCTGCGCCGGCTCGCGCCGCGCGTGCTGAGCCGGGCCGGGATCGGCCTCGACCAGGTGGCGGCGGTCGGCATCGCGAACCAGCGGGAGACCACCGTGATCTGGGACGCGGCGACCGGCGTGCCGATCGGCCGGGCGATCGTCTGGCAGGACACCCGCACCGACGAGATGGTGAACGCGTTGAGCGGGCGGCCCGGCGCGGCCGAGGTCGAGGAGATCTGCGGGCTGCCGCTGGCCACGTACTTCTCCGGTCCGCGGCTGCGCTGGATGCTGGACCACACGCCGGGCCTGGCCGAGCGGGCCGAGCGCGGCGAGGTGCTCTTCGGCACGATGGAGACCTGGCTGATCTGGAACATGACCGGCGGCCTGCACGTCACCGACGTGACCAACGCCAGCCGCACGATGCTGCTCGACGTGCGCACCCTCGACTGGTCGCCGCAGGCCCTGCAGTTCTTCGGGATCCCGCGCGCGATGTTGCCGGAGGTGCGACCGTCGATCGGCGGCTTCGGCCCGGCCGAGTCGGCCTTTCCCGGGGTACGCATCGGAGCGGCGCTCGGCGACCAGCAGGCCGCGCTGTTCGGCCAGACCTGCTTCACCCCCGGCGAGGCCAAGTGCACGTACGGGACCGGCAGCTTCCTGCTGCTGAACACCGGATCCGAGCCGGTCCGCTCGAGCCACGGGCTGCTCAGCACGATCGCGTACCAGATCGCCGGCCAGCCCGCCGCGTACGCCCTGGAGGGGTCGATCGCGATCACCGGCTCGCTGGTGCAGTGGTTCCGCGACCAGCTCGAGCTGATCGCCAGCGCACCGGAGATCGAGACCCTGGCCCGGACCGTCGCCGACAACGGCGGCTGCTACATCGTGCCGGCGTTCTCCGGCCTCTACGCGCCGCACTGGCGCAGCGAAGCACGTGGCGTGATCGTCGGGCTCACCTCGTACATCACCAAGGGGCACCTGGCCCGGGCGGTGCTGGAGGCGACCGCCTGGCAGACCCGCGAGGTGGTGGACGCGATGAACGCCGACTCGGGCCTCACCCTCAAGACGCTCAAGGTGGACGGTGGGATGACCGCGGACAACCTGCTGATGCAGACGATCGCGGACGTCCTCGACGTGCCGGTGGTGCGCCCCCTGGCATCCGAGACGGTGTCGCTGGGCGCGGCGTACGCGGCCGGGCTGGCCGTCGGATACTGGCCGGACCTGGAGGACCTGCGCCACAACTGGCACCGGGCCGGCCAGTGGATCCCGGCGATGGACGCGAAACTGCGCGATGCGGAGTACGCGAACTGGCGCCGCGCGGTCACCCGCACCTTCGACTGGATCCAGCCCGCCTGACCTACCAGGGAATGCGGCCGGCGTCCTCGAAGTAGCCGCCGGTCGGGCCGTCGTCGGGCAGCGTCGCCAGCTTGATGGCGATGTGTGCGCCCTCCTCCGGTGTGCGGACGCCGCGGAAGTTGTTGAGGTCGGTCGCCACGAAGCCCGGGCACGCGACGTTGATCTTGATGTTGGTGTCCCGCAGTTCCCGCGCGTACTGAACGGTCACGCCGTTGAGGAACGTCTTCGACGGCGAGTACGCCACCGCGACCGGCCCGATCGTCAACTCCGAGGCGTCGGGGGCGGACTGCCGGGCGAGCGAGCCGACCCCGCTGGACATGTTCACGATCCGCGGCGACGCCGAGCGGCGCAGCAACGGCAGGAACGCGTTGGTGACACGGATGACGCCGATGACGTTGGTCTCCACCACGGTGCGAACGACGTCGAGGTCGGCCGTGGTCGGCCGCTGCTGCATCCCGCCGGTGATTCCGGCGTTGTTGACCAGCACGTCCAGCTCGTCCAGCCGGTCGGCCGCCCGGGCGACGCTCGCGTCGTCGGTGACGTCGAGGGGCACCCCGAACACGTCATGTCCCGCCGCGCGCAGCTTCTCCACCGCCGATTCCCGGCGCGCGTCGTCCCGGGCGCCGACTCCGACGCGCCAGCCCAGCGCGCCGAGGCCGGCCGCGATCTCGTACCCGATTCCCTTGTTCGCGCCGGTCACCAGCGCGGTCTTCGTGGTCATGCCCCGAGCCTGTCCGCGGCGGTGCCGCCGCTCCAACACCATCTGGGTGGGCATCGATACCGTGCGGGTATCGTCGGCGGCATGGAGACGCGGGAGCTGCGGTATTTCGTCGCCGTCGCCGAGGAGCTGCACTTCGGCCGGGCGGCCGACCGGCTCGGCATCGCGCAGCCACCACTGTCGCGGGCGATCCAGCAGATCGAGCGGCGGCTGGGCGTGGCGTTGCTCGACCGCAGCAGCCGGTCGGTCTCGCTCACCGAGGCCGGGGCGACGCTGTTGCGCGAGGGCCGGGCGGCGCTGGACGCGGTGGAGGCGGCCGAGCGGCGGACCCGCCGGGCGGCCACGGGCGGGTCGCGCCTGGTGCTGGTGAACAAGGCGGGCGCGTCCATCGAGCTGCTGGCCAAGATGCTCGACGCGTACGCCGCCGAGCCCGAAGCGGTCACCGTGGACGTGGTGCTGTGCGGGATCGGCGAGCAGGAGCCGATGCTGCGCGACGGGCGGGCCGACGTGGCGCTGCTGCACCTGCCGTTCGACTCGATCGCCGGGTTCGACACCGAGGAGCTGCACTCGGAGGGGCAGGTCCTGGTGCTGCCGGCCGGGCATCCGCTGACGACTCGGGAACATGTCCGGATGGCCGAGGTCGCGACACTGCCCGGTCTGCCGGCGCCGCGGTGGCCGCGCCGCGACGGCTCCTACCGCGACGGGCCTGGGCCGCAGATCCACGACAACACGCAGCTGTTGCAGCTGATCGCGCTCGGCCGCACCGCGGCGGTGCTGCCGGAGTCGGTCCGGGTCAACCTGACCGAGGGCCTGGCCACGGTCCCGGTGCCCGACGCGCCGCCGGTGACCACGGTGATCGCCTGGCCCCCGCACAGCCGCTCCCTGCCCCTCGCCGGCCTGATCCGAGCCGCCACCCGCCTGTAGACCCGAAGTGGTAGCCCACGCACG
>NZ_JBFAZH010000688.1:0-4256 GCF_040681735.1 Actinoplanes sp. NPDC051633
TTAATTTGATATTTAGCAATTTATAGCAACCACCATTTTTGGTTGCTGGGGCTTTAACCGCGGCCCCGACCGTCGCCAGGCTCCAGCGCGCGATCACCTGGGTGAGCGCCGCGTAGGCCGCGAAGATCCCGACCGCGGCGCCCAGCGCCGCGCAGAGGCCGATCACGAAGACGGGGTGTACGCCGGTGATCCGGGCCGTTCGGGCGGGCTGCATGGTCAGCGGTACGACCAGGGCGGCGCCCACACCGGCGGCGACGGCGAGAGCGGCAAGCGTGCCGACCGTGGCCGGCGCCCGCCACCGGCCGCCCAGCCGGCTCCCGGCCAGGGCGCCGATCACGGCGGCGCTCATCGCGAACCACGCCACCCACGCGAGCTGGGCGGTCCACTGGTCCCGGGCGGCCACCTCGAGGACCCGGGTCAGGCGCAGGATGCCCAGCCCGTACGCCAGACCGAGCTGGCAGGCACCGGCCAGCGCGGCGACGCCGAGCGTCACGCCGAGCAGCTTGGCCCAGGTCCGAAGAGCCATCCTCAGCCCCACCACCGCCCTTGACCGGCCTGAAGGCTCAGCTTCAGCCCTTGACCGGCCGGAAGGTGATGCCATTTCAGCCCAATCGTCCCTTGACCGGACCGAAGGCTGAGCTTCCATGCGGGGAGGGTACGGAATTGTCCATGATCATCGCCAGTTGGGTGCCGCTACTTAAGGAACCCGAAAGCTGTCATGCCATCAGCAGCTCGTGCAGCTCGGCGCTGCACCGCGCGACCTCTTCCTGGTGAGCGGTGCGGCCCAGCGCGCGCGGCCGCGGGATCTTGATGTCGAGGATCTCGCGGATCCGGCCCGGGCGCGGGCTGAGCACGACCACCCGGTCGGCCAGCAGCACCGCCTCGTCGATCGAGTGGGTGACGAAGACGGTCGTCGCGCTGTTCTCCATGTGCACCCGCTGCAGCTCGATCGACATCTCCTCGCGGGTCAGCGCGTCCAGCGCGGAGAACGGCTCGTCCATCAGCATCACGCGCGGGTTGGTGATCAGCGACCGGCACAGCGCCACACGCTGCTGCATGCCGCCGGAGAGCTCGTGCGGCATCCGCTTCTCGAAACCGGACAGACCGGTCAGCTCCAGCAGCTCCTGCGCGCGGGCCCGGTGCGCACGCTTGCGCCACCCGAAGATCTGCACCGGCAGCAGCACGTTGTCGAGCACCGACCGCCAGGGCAGCAGTGCCGGACGCTGGAACATCATCGAGATGTCCCGCCGCGGGCGCTGCACCGGCTCGCCCGCCACCCGGACCTCGCCGGCGCCGGCCGGGAGCAGCCCCGCGATGATGCGCAGCATCGTGGACTTGCCGCAGCCGGACCGGCCGAGGATCGCCACGAACTCGCCGTCGGTGACCTCGAGGTCGATCTCGCGCAGCGCCTCCACGGTGCCCGACCTGCCGGAGAAGCTGCGGGAGACGCCGGACAAGCGAATCATCGTGGCTCCCGGGTGCGGCGGATTGACGTGTTTCGAAGAGCGTAGTCCTTGATTGTTACCGCCGGGTCAGCTGGCCAGACGCCAGCGGCCGCTGCGTGCCACCAGCACGGTCAGCGCCTGCGGCATGAGGCCGGAGTGGTTGTCCGGGGTGATCCGGATCGGGCCGGACAAGCCGTCCAGCTGGGCCGTCTCGATCTCGTTGCGCAACGCGACCCGGTCCTTACCGACCCGCACGACCGCATCACCGATCACGTCGACCGCGTCCGCGGCGAGGGACGCCACCCCGGAGTACGAGCCGTAGCGCGAGGTGTAGTCGCGGAACCACTGCTTGCGCGTCGCCTTGGCCGGGGTCGTCGCGATGACGTCGTCGATCGCGAGCGTCTGGGTGAAGATCATCGTCGCGTTCTCGGTGGCCTCGGCCGCCTTCTGTGAGATGAACAGGTCACCGGCGGACGCCGCGTCGAAGTACAGCTGCCCCTTGAACCCGGCGGCCTTGGCGCTGGTCGCCGCCAGCCCGGCCTGATCCGGGCCGACCAGGAAGAGCAGCGCGTCCGGCTTCGCGCCGGCCAGGGTGCCGACCGCCTGGGAGACGTCGGTGGCGGTCGCCTTCACCGCGATCGGCGCGAGCGCCTTGACCGTGGTCTTGCCGGTCTCCGCCTCGAACGCGGCCCGCGCCCCCTTGCCGTACTCGTCGTCGGCGTGCAGGACACCGACCTTCTTGACGCCGGCCTGCCGCATGGCGGACACCAGAGCGGACGCGCTGTCCGCGGAGTTCGGACCGATCTTGAAGGTGTACTTGCGCTCGAGCACCGGCGCGGCGACCGTGTCGGCGGGGGCGAGGGCGATCGTCGGCAGCCGCTTGTCGATGATCGTCTTGGTCGCGCCGACGACGCACTCGCTGCAGTTGCCGGTGATGACCGCGGCCACCGTGGGGTCGTCGCCGAACGCGGCGATGTTGCGCAGCGAGGTGGTCGCATCGGACCCGTTGTCGACGATGCGCAGCGTCAGCTTCGTGTTGCCGAGCACTCCGGAGGCGTTGAGCTGCTCCACCCGCAGGGTGAGGGCGCGCGCGTACGCGGTGTCGACCGTGGAGCCGGAGGCCAGGTCGGCGCCGATCACCACCTGGTTGACGGCGTCGGCCGGCTCGTCGTCCGACGTGCACCCGGCGAGGCCGGTGGCGAGCAGCGCGGCGACGACGACGGCCGGCGCACGGCGGGAGAACCTCACTGCGGGTGCCTCCTTGTGGGGGTGTCCAGGTCGCGACGTCGTCCCCAGTGGACCGCGCGCGCACGGACATCACGTGCGTCCGATCGCGAGAAACCTTGCCAACGCGAAGGTTCTTGGTCAAGCTGCATCATTACGCGGTGCGAGACAGCCGTCTCACATAGTGGTTGGAATCTTCATCGATATCCGTCACCATGCGATCACTGTGCGCAGCCAACATCATATTGATGCACGTCAGCGTCCTACGGAGATCCACAAACTGTCCGAACTGGTGCTTACCATTCCACTTGGTAGGACGTTTCCGGAACCGATCACCCTTCCCAAACGTATTCCCGGTCTGATGAAATCGCGGCCGTGCCGAGTGTTGCACGTACCTGCCCGCAGACGTCGGGAAGGCCCGGGCCGGTGGCGCCGGGTGGGCGAGATGTTGTGGGGATGACCAGCGAGGAGATGTCGTGAGCACCGGTTCACCCGCCCAGCCTGCGACCGACGCTGCGCCGCCCGGGCGCGAGCGACGTGGACCCGTCGCGCGCCTGCGGGATGCACGCATCCGGTCGAAGCTGGCGCTGATCCTGTTCGTGCCACTGGTCGCCGTGCTGGCCCTGGCCGGTGTCCGTCTCGTGGACATCGGTGGTCGCGCCCTGGACGCCGCGCAGGTCGAGCAACTCACCCGGCTGTCCGCTGACGTCTCCAACCTGACCCAGGCCCTGCATCAGGAGCGGATGACCGGCGCGCAGTATCTGGCGCTGCCCACCATGAGCAAGGACGTCTACACCGCGGCGATCGCGCAGAGCGACCGGCGCATCCAGCAGTACACCGCCGACCGCCGCGAGCTCGACGACCCGCCGGCGTCGGTGGAACAGCGGCTGGACCGGATCGACGACCACCTGCGCACGATGGACGGCACCCGGGGCCGGGTCGCCAACCGCGACCAGATCTCGGTGACCGAGACCGTCCTGCGGTACGGCGTGGTGATCACCGACCTGGTCGGATACGGCGAGGCGCTCGGCCAGTTCGCCGGCGACGGCACCGTGGCCGACGGCCTGCGGGCGCTGTCCGCCTTCGCCAAGGCCAAGGCGGGCACCGGTGAGCAGGAGGCGATCTCCTACGCGGCGGTGGTCGCGGGCGACATCAGTGCCGAGCAGCAGGCTGCCTTCATCGCCACGCAGACCAGCCAGCAGGAATCGCTGATCGCCTTCTCCGCGGTCGCCTCCCCGGCGGATCGCGAGCTGGTGGACAGCACGGTCACCGGTGACGCGGTGAACCTGGCCGACCAGGTGGCGATCCGGCTCAGCCGTGGCGACCGGGTGCCCGCGCTCGAGGTCGAGCAGTCCTTCGGCGCGGTGGTCGACCTGATGCGCTGGGCCGAGCAGAGGCTGGAGAGCGAGCGGATCGCCCAGGCCACCGACGAGAGCGCGTCGGTGACCCGGCAGGCCACCATCGAGGCGGCGCTGGTGCTGCTGGTGCTGATCCTGGCGGTCGCGCTCGCCGTGATCATGGCCCGTTCGCTGAACCTCTCACTGCGCCGGCTGCGCGAGGGCGCGCTGGGCGTGGCCCACCGCGACC
>NZ_JBFAZH010000689.1:0-4245 GCF_040681735.1 Actinoplanes sp. NPDC051633
AAGATTTTAAGTGTTGTAATTACTGTTTGTAGATCAAAAACAAAGAGCGGTGACCCGGGCGGCGAACAGGTCACCGTTCCCGACGGTCTCGTGGATCTCGAAGCGGATCTGCAGGTTCTTCTTGAGCCACCACATGATCTGTACATAGGCCCGGCGGCCCTGCGGCGCCCACGGCGGCGCGCCGTGGTCGACGAAGTCCTCGGTGACGAGGTCGCCGATGCGTTCGATGTCGCCGGCGTGGAAGTTGTCGAAGATCTGGCGGGCGAGGTTCTCTGCGTCATTCATGGAACGAGGTTCCATCGAGAGCCGGCGGCGCGGCAACGATCATGGAAAGGCTGACCAGCGCCTTCCAAGAACCGACCGATACGCTGCGTTTGTGGCAACCACACCGACCCGGCCGCTCGTCTCGGCACGTACCGCCGCCGTCTGGGCCGTCCTCAACCGCGAGCTCGACCGCTCAGGCCGCGCCCTGACCGTGCTGGACGTGGGCGGTGGCACCGGCGGCTTCGCGGTGCCGCTGGCCGAGGCCGGGCACGAGGTGACGGTGGTGGACGCCAGCCCCGATGCGCTCGCCGCGCTGACCCGCCGCGCCGCCGACGCCCACGTGGCCGAGCGGGTGCGCGCGGTGCAGGGTGACGGCGACGCGCTGGCCGGGCTGATCCCGCCCTCGTCGGCCGACCTGATCCTGTGCCACTCGGTGCTCGAGGTGGTCGACGACCCGGCCGGCGTGGTCGCGTCGATCGCCACGGCGCTGCGGCCCGGGGGAGCGGTCAGCGTGCTGGTCGCCGGGCGGGCCGCCGCGGTGCTGGGCCGGGCCGTCAACGGTCACCTCGCGACGGCGTCCGCGCTGCTCACCGATGCCGACGGCCGCGCCGGGCAGCGCGACACCCTGCGCCGGCGCTACGACGTGGAGACCGCTGCGGCGCTGTTGCGCGAGTCGGGACTCGAGGTCGAGGAGGCCCATGGGGTACGCGTACTCGTGGACCTGGTGCCCGCCGCGGTCGTCGAGTCGGATCCGCAGGCGATGCTGGATCTGGAGCTGGCGTTGTCGGCCCGCCCGCCGTTCCGCGACATCGCGTCGCAGCTGCACCTCTTCGCCCGGCGGCCGGCTTGATCATCCCGGATGACGGACTGCCCGCGGACGCCTTCGCCGCGGTGCGGCCCGCCTACGGGAGGGGCAGCCTCGCCGACCTGATGCCGAGCGTGTCAGCGGTGCTCGGCGTGCCCGGCGCCGACGACGTGCTCGGGCTGCGGGGCGCGCTGGGCGGCGTGGACCGGGTCGCGGTGCTGCTGGTCGACGGGCTTGGGGCGTACCAGTGGCCGGTGGTCTTCGGCGAGCCCTGCGCACGTACCCTGACCACGGGTTTTCCCTCCACCACACCGGTCAGCCTGGTCACTCTGGGCACGGGTGTGCCGCCGGGCGCGCACGGTGTCCTCGGCTTCACCTCCCGCATGCCGGACGGCCGGATCTTGAACCACATCCGGTGGCAGGACGACCCGGACCCCGCGAAGTGGCAGCCGGTGCCGACCCGATTCGAGGCGGCGACGGCGGGCGGGGTCGCGGCGACGCAGGTGACCAGGGCGGAGTTCGAGGGCACCGGGCTGACCGTGGCGGCGAATCGGGGCGCCTCGTTCCGCGGCGGTGCCCACTGGGAGGCGCTGGCCTCGGAGATGCTTCTCGCGCTGCGCGCCGGTCCGGGCATTGTCTACGGCTACCACCCCGATCTGGACAAGGCGGGCCACGACTCCGGGATCCTGTCGCCGCAGTGGAACGCCGCCGCAACCGACGTGCAGGAACTCGTCGAGAGGCTGGTCGAGGGCCTGCCGCCGCGCGCCGCGTTGCTGGTCACCGCCGACCACGGGCAGCTCAACGTGCCCGCCGACGCCCGCGTCGACCTGATCGAGTCGGACGGCATCGTCGCGGTGGCCGGTGAGCCGCGGGTGCGGTACCTGCACGTCGCTCCCGGCGCCGTGGCCGATGTGGCGGATGCTTGGCGCGCCGTCCTCGGGGACCGCGCCTGGGTGTTCACCCGTGAGGAAGTGATCGACGGCGGATGGTTCGGTGTGGTGCCGCCGGACCATTTCGGCCGAATCGGCGACATCGCCGTGATCTGTCAAGGTCGCACGGTCTCGCTCGCCGACGGATGGGAGCCGCCGGTGATCTCCCGGATGGTCGCTTTCCACGGGTCGGTGACCGCCGCCGAGATGACGGTTCCGCTCGGCGTTTTTGTCGGGGGGTCCGGCTAGCCTGCTGGTTGTGGGACGTAGTCAGGCCATCGGGCGTGGGCGTGACCCGCGGTTCGGGCCGGATGCCGACGACGCGGGCTGCACGATCCTGCACGTCGACATGGACGCGTTCTTCGCGTCGGTCGAGATCCGCAAGCGGCCCGAGCTGCGCGGCCGCCCGGTGGTGGTCGGCGGGCTGGGTCCGCGCGGCGTGGTCAGTTCGGCGAGCTACGAGGCCCGCAAGTTCGGGGTACGCAGCGCGATGCCGGCCATGCGAGCCCGTGCGCTGTGCCCGCAGGCGATCTTCCTGCCGCCCGACTTCGAGCAGTACACGGCGGCGTCCCGCGCCGTGATGGGCATCTTCCGCGACGTGACGCCGCTGGTCGAGCCGCTGTCGCTGGACGAGGCGTTCCTCGACGTGGCCGGTGCCCAGCGGCTGATGGGCCGGCCCGCGGAGATCGCGCGGCGGCTGCGCGAGCGGGTCTTCGAGGACCAGGCGCTGACCTGCTCGGTCGGGGTGGCGCCGAGCAAGTTCGTGGCCAAGCTCGGGTCCACGAGGGCCAAGCCCGACGGCGTGATCGTGGTCCCGGCCGGCCTGGTGCTCGACTTCCTGCACCCGCTGCCGGTCGACGCCCTGTGGGGCGTGGGGGAGCGGGCCGCTGAGGCGCTGCACCGGCTCGGCCTGGCGACGGTCGGCGACCTGGCCAACGCGCCCGTCCGCATGCTTCGCGGCGCGCTCGGCGAGGCGGCCGCGGCCCACCTGCACGAGCTGTCCTGGGGCCGCGACCCGCGCCGGGTGGTGCCGGAGCAGGTGGAGAAGTCGATCGGCGCGGAGATGACCTTCGACACCGACGTCGGCGACCCGTCGGTGATCAAGCGGAGCCTGCTGGCGCTGTCCGAGAAGGTGGGGGCACGCCTGCGCGCCGGCGGGGTCGTCGGGCGGACGATCGCGATCAAGGTCCGGCTGGCCGACTTCAAGACCGTCAACCGGTCCCGCACGGTTACGGCGACGACCGATGTGGCACGTGAGATCTTCGAAATCTCGTGGGGCCTGTTCAGGGCGCTCGGCCCCGCCGACCAGGTGCGCCTGATCGGCGTGCGGGTCGAGGGCCTGTCGACCGGCGCTGGCGCATCGCGGCAGCTCACACTGGGTGAGCCGGAGCGCGGCTGGCGCGAGGCGGAGGCCGCGGCCGACGCCGTGGCGGCCCGCTTCGGCCGATCAATCGTCGGTCCGGCCAGCCTTCTCGGCCGAAGTGATCTCCGCAGAACCGAAAATCACCCGCACTCGGCGGTCGTCCCGCTTTCCGACCCGGCAGGGCCCTCGTAGACTTGCGGCAAGGCAGTCCGGTGGGCTGTCTAGTGTCATCGGTGTCACACTGGTACATCCGCCACAGAGATGTGACGGTCAGAGTGGGTATATCAGTCACATTGGTTGTTTCCGTAACACTGGCAGGACCCGACCCCGGCCGAGGGGCCGGACATGCGCCCGGGGAGGAAAGCCGTGCCGCTCTCTGAGCACGAGCAGCGGCTGTTCGATCAGATCGAGCGGTCGCTTGCCGAGGACCCCAAGTTCGCCTCGGCTGTGCGGGCCAACGACCCGCGATTCCACGCACGGCGCCGCCTGGTGGTCGCCGCTTTCGTGATCGTCCTGGGACTGGCCCTGGTCGTCTACGGCACGGTCACCCGCATCACGCCGCTGGGCGTGGCGGGCTTCGTCGTGATGCTGGGCGCTGCGGCGTTCGCGATGCAGAGCCGCCGCAAGGGCCAGGCAACCGACCTGCACGCGGTCGGCGGCACAGCCACCCGGCGGACGCGCCAGCCGAGAGGCAAGTCGGGCGGGTTGCTCGACCGGCTCGAGGAGCGTTGGAAGAACCGTCCTGAGGGTCACCGCTAGCCCTCAACAACAAATACAGGCGACTCTCGATGGCGGCCCTGCGGGCCGCCATCGCCGTCTTCCCACCCGCCCGGCGCCGCGGGCCGAAAGGCCGCTCGCAGCGCAGAGGGCGGGTTGCGGCGCCG
>NZ_JBFAZH010000690.1:0-4231 GCF_040681735.1 Actinoplanes sp. NPDC051633
CTGCTGGGCATCCCGCAGCCGGTCGTCGTCCGGCTGCTCGAAGAACACACGATCGAGCTCGGCGCGCAGGTCCGGCGCGGCTGCGCGGTGGCCGGCCTCGAGCAGGACGACACCGCAGTGACCGTCGAACTGGCCGGCGGCGAACGGCTGCGTACCCGCTATCTCGTCGGCTGTGACGGCGCGCGCAGCACGGTGCGCAAACTGCTCGGCGTCGGCTTCCCCGGCGAGCCCTCGCGCAACGAGACGCTGATGGGCGAGATGGAAGTAGGCGTGCCGCCGGGAGAGGTCGTCGCCACCGGCAGGCGGTTCAGCCTCCGGCCCGTCGGCGTCGGGATCTACAGCGTCGTGGTCCCCGCCGCGGGAGTCGGCGATCGCGCGGAACCGCCCACCCTCGACGATTTCAAACACCAGTTGCGCGCCATCGCCGGCACCGATTTCGGCGTGCATTCCCCGCGCTGGTTGTCCCGCTTCGGCGATGCCACCCGGCTGGCCGACCGTTACCGGGCCGGCCGGGTGCTGCTGGCCGGCGATGCGGCACACATCCACCCGCCCATCGGCGGGCAGGGCCTCAACCTGGGCCTTCAGGACGCCGTCAACCTCGGCTGGAAACTGGCCGCGCAGATCCGCGGCTGGGCGCCGGACACGCTGCTGGACACCTACCAGGCGGAACGTCGCCCGGTCGCCGAGGACGTGCTGGACAACACCCGCGCGCAGACGGAGTTGCTGTCCGCCGAACCGGGCCCGCGGGCCGTGCGCAGGCTGCTCGCCGAGCTGATGGACTTCGACGAGGTGAACCGCCATCTGCTCGGGAAGATCACCGCGATCGGCATCCGGTACGACTTCGGCCCGGGCCCCGACCTGGTCGGTCGCCGCCTGCGCGACATCGACGTGAACCGAGGCCACCTGTACGGTCTGCTGCATCGCGGCCGCGGCCTGCTGCTGGACCGCACCGAACGGCTGACCGCCGGCGGCTGGTCCGACCGGGTCGACCACCTCGCGGATCCGACCGCGGCACTGGATGTCCCGGGTCTCCTGTTGCGCCCCGACGGCTACGTCGCCTGGATCGGCGACCAGCAGCAGGACCTGGACGACCACCTGCTCCGCTGGTTCGGCAGGCCCACCACCTGAGCATCGAATTTAGGCGTCCGCTCAGGAGACGACGGTGTCGGCCCGGTCGCGCGTGCCGTCCGCGGCGAAGAACGCCTCCTCCTCGGCCATCCAGCGCCGCCACAACCCGTCCGCCCCGGGGAACGCCTTGTCCCTGGCCAAGCCCCGCGACAACCGCAGATCGGCCGGCGCCTCGACCCACACCGCGTAACTGAGGCGTCCGGCCGTCTCGCGCCGCGTACACGTCACGCCCTCGAAGATCACCGTCGGCGACCACCGCACCGTCTTCCACTCACCCAGCGACGACCCGTACCAATCGCTCCAGTCCCGGGCCTGGAAGACCGCATCGCGGCCGGCCAGCAGCGGCGTCAGCACCTGCTCGTCGAAGCGCGGCCACCACCCCGCGAACGAGTCCCACGACACGAAGTCGTCGATCTCGACGATCGGCGCGCGCAGCCGCGGGGCGAGCCGGGCCGCCAGGGTGGATTTGCCCGAGCCGCTCGGACCGTCGACGCCGACGATCCGGATCCCGCCGACCGGCTCGCGGGCCATCACCGCGGCGGCGATCGCAGCGGCCGTCTCAGCGGCTGCCTCAGCCTCTCGCATGGACCGGCGACAGGACGGCCGCGCAGCGCAGGTTGCGGTAGTGGCCCCGGAAGTCCAGGCCGTAGCCGACGATCAGCCCGGCCGGCACGTCGCAGCCGACGTACGCCGGCGTCTCGCCGAAGTCGGGCGTGTCCGGCTTCTTCATCAGCGCGCACACCGCCACCGACGCCGGGCCGCGCTGGCGCAGGTTCGCGATCAGCCAGTTCATCGTCAGCCCCGTGTCGATCACCGTGTCGATGATGATCACGTCACGGCCGGCGATGTCGAGGTCGAGGTCTTTGAGCAGGCGTACGGAGCCGGAGGCGCGGTTGCGCGTGCTGTACGACTTGATCGCCATCCACGCGATCTCCACCTGACCCGGGTACGCGCGCGCCAGGTCGACGGTGAACGTCGCCGCCCCGCCCAGCACGCCGACCAGCACCGGTGTCCGGCCCGCGTACTCCTCGGCCAGAGCGGCGGCCAGTGCCGCGACCCGCGTCAGGATCTGCTCCTCGGTGAGCACGACCGACTCGAGTTCGCCCGCCACATGCTCGGCGTCCACACAACCCCCAAGGGAAGAACGGCAAGGACCCGGGAATCCTGACACGGCCGCAGCCCAGCACCAATTTCGCGAGACCCCTTGTCGTCCCCCCGTATGCTCCTCGTCGGTTTCTGTTCACATTCGGATCACGACGACGGGGTTGCGGTCATGGTGGAGAAGGTGTCGCTCGCCGAGGTACGCGAGCGGACGTACAAGGACCGTGACGCCTGGTGGACGGTCTGGCTGGTCGACCCGCTTGCCTCCCGCCTGGTCCGGCTGGTCGCGCCGTGGCCCGCGGTGACCCCGAACCGGCTGACCGTCGGCGCGTTCCTGCTCGGTCTCGGCGCCGCCCTGTGTTTCTGGCAGCAGAGCTGGGGATGGCTGATCGCCGGCGCCGCGCTCTTCCACCTGAGCTTCGTGCTGGACTGCATGGACGGCAAGATCGCCCGGTTGAACGGCACCGGGTCGGTCTTCGGCGCCTGGCTGGACTACGTGTTCGACCGGCTCCGGGTGCTCGCGTGCACGATCGCGCTGATGGGCGGGCAGTTCGCACGTACACAAGACCTGGTTTATCTCTGGCTCGGCGGCCTGGTGATCTTCTTGGACATGTTCCGCTACCTCAACGCCCTGCAGATGAACAAGGTCAAGGACGACATGAAGGACCGCCTGGCCACGGCCGGCGAGAAGCCGATCTTCCTCGAGGAGGCCGCCGCGACCACCGTGCACCCGGCGGGCCTCGCGGAAACCGGCAGCGTGGTGACCGCGGCCGGCAAGGACGGCGTCGAGCGGCCGGTGGTGGACGTCTACGGCGAGTTCCGCGGACGGTTCGGGGCGTTCACCCGGCTGCGCAACCGGCTGATCGGGCAGCGCATCCGCGCGCACCTGTTCAGCGGCATCGAGTTTCAGATGTTCGTCTTCATCGTCGGCCCGCTGACCCACCAGATCATCGGGGTGACGGTGGCCTCCGCGGTGCTGCTGATCGGCTTCGAGCTGCTGCTGATCTACAAGCTGTGGACCGCGACCAAGACGTTCACCAGCCGCCTTACCCCAACCGTCGTCACGCAGCGTGTCAGAGAGTCCGAGACAGCTGTACCACTTCCGTGACCGGCTCGAACCCGGACCTCGCGTAGAGCTCGAGCGCGCGCACGTTGTCGCTTTCGGTCTGCAGCGAGAGCCGGTGCGCGCCCTCGTCGTGCGCGGCCTCGGCGACGTGCGCCAGCAGCGCACGGCCGAGACCTGCGCGGCGCGCGTCGGGGTCGACGTAGAGATCGCGGATCAGCCAGACGGTCCGCAAGGTCAATGATGCGGGTACGACGGACACGGTGCAGACGCCCCTGACCAGGTCGTGGCGCCCGGCCGCGTAGACCCGCAGCCGGTCGGTGATCATCTGGTCGCGCATCCACTCCTCGACCGCGGCGGGCGCCGGATTCGCGCCGTAATGCTGCCGGTACGCGTCGAACAGCTCGACCGCGTCGGCCATCCACGGATGGGACACGGTAAGCCTCACCACCGCCGTCATGTGATCATGATGCCCCAGAACGGGCATAATGATCGCGTGGATCGCGAGCAGCCAGCCATCGGCCCGTCCGACGACGCGACGATTTTCGTCCAGCCGCGCGGCACGGTCTTCATCACGATGCTGTGGGTGATCGCGGCCGCCTGGGCGATCTTCCGCGGCGCGGCCGTCCTGGTCGGGCTGCCGTTCGGGGTACGGCCGACGGCCGGCGACATCGTCACGATCGGGGAGAGCCTGATCGTCGTCCCGGCGGTCGCCGCCGCGGCGATCAT
Organism: Actinoplanes sp. NPDC051633; assembly: GCF_040681735.1. Taxonomy (NCBI): domain Bacteria; kingdom Bacillati; phylum Actinomycetota; class Actinomycetes; order Micromonosporales; family Micromonosporaceae; genus Actinoplanes; species Actinoplanes sp. NPDC051633. The sequence goes on from NZ_JBFAZH010000690.1 coordinate 4,022, forward strand.
CCTCGTGGTCTGGCGCCGCCTGGGCTGGTTGCACAGCTCGGTGCACGGCCTGGAGTTCGCGGCGACCGGCCGGCGCGCCGTGCACATCCCGTGGTCGGCGGTCGCGGCGGTGGCGCTGCGTCACCGCGGCGTCTTCACCGAGCTGGTGGTCACCCCGACCGATCCGGAGGCGGTCACCGAGCTGCCGGGCAGCGGCCGGAGGCCACGCCG
>NZ_JBFAZH010000691.1:0-4228 GCF_040681735.1 Actinoplanes sp. NPDC051633
GTCATCCGGACCGCGTGCGTGAAGGGGTCAGCGTTCTCATCCCAGGCCTTTTCCAGCAGGTGCTCGGCCGACACCGCGGTCCCGTCCGCCCGGAGCAGCTCGGTCAGCACCGCGAACTCCTTGCGGGACAGCGGCACGTACCGGCCGTCGCGGAACACCTCGCGCCGGTGCGGATCGAGGCTGATCCCCGACCGGCGCAGCACCGGCGGCGCGGCCGGGCGGGCGCGGCGGCCCAGCGCGGCCACCCGGGCGACCAGCTCGCGCAGCGCGAACGGCTTCGGCAGGTAGTCGTCCGCGCCCAGCGCCAGCCCGTCCACGCGGTCGTCGACCTCGCCGGCGGCGGTCAGCATGATCACCCGCACCTCGCCGTTCTCGGCGGCCAGGCGCCGGCACACCTCGTCGCCGTGCACGACGGGCAGGTCACGGTCGAGAACCACGACGTCGTAGTCGTTCACCGACGTGCGTTCCAGCGCGGCGCCGCCGTCGTACACGACGTCCACCGCGTGCGTCTCGTGCCGCAGCCCCTCTGCCACCGCGTCGGCGAGCAGCCGCTCATCCTCGACCACCAGGATCCGCATCCCCCCATGGTGACCCACGGTGATGTCATCTGGGCGTCACCACGATCGCTGACGCCCGGGAAACCTCCCGGTTCGTTGACTGGTGCCCATGCGTAGACCATTGCTGCTCATTCCACTGCTGTTGCTGGGACCACTGCTGACCGCCGGGTGCGCGAACGACGACAAGAGTCCCGGCGTGGCCACCGCCAACGGTGGCGCCACACCGACCGCCAGTGCCGAGGCCTCCGAGTCGCCGGGGGACGGGCTGAAGTTCGCCCAGTGCATGCGCGACAACGGGCTCACCTGGTTCAAGGATCCGGACCCCGACGAGAAGGGATTCTCCATCAGCATCCCGAGGGGCAGCGACAAGGCCAAGGTCGACAAGGCCATGGAGGCCTGCCGCAAGTACATGCCCAACGGCGGCGAGCCGCCCAAGCTCGACCCGGCGACCGTCGCGAAGCTGCGCGAGTTCGCCAAGTGCATGCGGGAGAACGGCGTGCCTAACTTCCCCGACCCGAAGGCCGACGGCGGCCTCGAGATCAAGGCCGAGCCGGGCAGCGGCCTCAACCCGGAGAGCCCCGCCTGGAAGAAGGCCGACAAGGCCTGCGACCAGTACCGGCCGGATCGTCCCGACGGCGGCGCGCAGAACCACGTGGAGAAGGGATGAGACGCGCGAGCATCGTCGCGGCGGTCGCGCTGACCGCCGGTGCCGCGGCCGCGGCCGCCATCGTGGTCGGGCTTCCCGAGGCGCAGGGCGGTGGTGCGGCGGAGGCCGCGATGCCGCCGGCCACGGCGAAGGTGACGCGCGGGACGCTGGTCGACGAGGAGACCAAGACCGGAGACCTGGGGTACGGGGACACGACGGCGCTCAAGGGCCGGTCTTCCGGGACGGTGACCGGGCTGGCCGCCACCGGCTCGACCGTCACCCGGGGCAAGGCGCTCTACCGGGTGGACGACGACCCGGTGGTGCTGCTCTACGGCAAGCTGCCCGCGTACCGGACACTGCGCAACGGCGTCGAGGGCCGCGACGTCAAGCAGCTCGAGCAGAACCTGTGGGCGCTGGGCTATCGCGGCTTCACGGTCGACAAGGAATACACGTACGCGACCGCCGACGCCGTCGAGCAGTGGCAGGACGACCTCGGCGTGCCCGAGACCGGCGCCGTCGAGCCGGCCGCCGTCGTCTACGCCGCCGGACCGGTGCGAGTGGACAGTCACCAGATCGCGGCCGGTGACGAGCTGCAGCCCGGCGGCGGCGTGCTGAGCACCACCGGCACCGCCCGGGTCGGGGTCGTCGAGCTGGAGGTCGACGATCAACGCCTCGCGAAGAAGGGCGCGAAGGTCCAGGTCACCCTGCCCGACGGCACCGAAACTACGGCCACGATCTCCCACGTGGAGACGGTCGTGGTCCCGGCCGACAACCCGGACGGCGAGCCCACCACGGCGATCGACGTGACCGTCACCTTCCCGGCCGGGAAGGCGCCCAAGGGCCTGGACGCCGCGTCGATCGACGTCGCGTTCACGGCCGCCACCGCCGACAACGTGCTGACCGTGCCGGTGACCGCGCTGCTCGCGCTGTCCGAGGGCGGATACGGCGTCGAGGTGGTGTCCGGTTCCGCCACGAGCATCGTCGCGGTGAAGACCGGCATGTTCGCCGACGGCAAGGTCGAGGTCTCGGGTACGGGCATCGGCGAGGGAACCGTCGTCGGGGTGCCGGCATGACCGCGCCGGTGATCGAACTGGACCGGGTGACCAAGGCGTACCCGGGCGGTGTGACCGCGCTCGACGACGTCAGCCTGCGCGTCGACTACGGCGAGTTCGTCGCCATCGTCGGGCCGTCCGGGTCCGGCAAGTCCACCATGTTGCACCTGATCGGGACGCTGGACCGGCCGTCATCGGGGGAGATCAGGATCGACGGGTACGACGTGGCGCTGCTCTCCGACCGGCAGCTGTCCGCGCTGCGGGCACGCCGCATCGGGTTCGTGTTCCAGCACTTCCACCTGGCCGCCGGGCGGGACATCGTCACCAACGTGGGCGACGGGCTGCTCTACGCGGGCGTACCCGAGAAGGAGCGCACGCAACTCGCCGAGGCCGCACTCGTCAGGGTCGGCCTCGGCGACCGCCTCACCCACCGCCCGCACCAGCTCTCCGGCGGGGAACGGCAACGCGTCGCGGTGGCGCGGGCGGTGGTCGGCGACCCGATCCTGCTGCTCGCCGACGAACCCACCGGCAACCTGGACACCGCATCCGGCGCCGGCGTGATCGACCTGCTCTCCGAGCTGCACGAGGCGGGCACCACGATCCTGGTGATCACCCACGACCGGGAGATCGCCGCCGGGCTGCCGCGGCAGGTGCCGATGCGCGACGGGCGGGTGGTCTGAATGTCGCTGACTCCCGCGCGGCTCTCCGCGCGTGACGTGGTGCGGGTCGGCGGGACCGGGCTGCGGGCACGGCCGCTGCGGGCGTTCCTGTCTGCGCTCGGCATCGCGATCGGCATCGCGGCGATGACCGCGGTGGTCGGCATCTCGGCCTCCAGCCGGGCCGAGCTGGACGACCGGCTGGCCGCGCTGGGCACCAACCTGCTGACGGTGGCGCCGGGCAAGACGATGTTCGGCAACGACTCCTACCTGCCCGACGAGTCGGTCGCGATGATCTCGCGGATCGGCCCGGTGCAGCAGGTCTCCGCGGTCGGCGCCGTCTCGTCCACCAGCGTCTACCGCAACGACAAGATTCCGGCGGCGCAGACCGGAGGCATCTCGGTGCGGGCCGCGCAAGTGGATCTGCCGGCCACCGTCGGCGCATCGGTGGTCGCCGGGACGTGGCTGAATGCGGCCACGGCCGCGTACCCGGCGGTCGTGCTGGGCGAGCAGGCCGCCGCGGTGCTCGGCATCCACTCGCCCGGCGTGCAGGTGCTGGTCGGCGAGCGGTGGTTCACCGTGGTCGGCGTGCTCGCGTCGGTGCCGCTGGCGCCGGAGCTCGACACGGCGGTCCTGATGGGCTTCTCCGCCGCCGCGAAGTACCTCGGCTTCGACGGGCATCCGACCACTGTGTACACCCGCACCGACGACGCCCACGTCACCGACGTGCAGGCGGTGCTGGCGGCGACGGCGAACCCGTCATCGCCGACCGAGGTCGAGGTGTCCCGCCCGTCCGACGCGCTCGCCGCCCGGCAGGCCACCAACAAGACCTTCACGGCGCTGCTGCTCGGGCTGGGCGCGGTGGCCCTGCTGGTCGGCGGCATCGGCGTGGCCAACACCATGGTCATCTCGGTGCTGGAACGACGCGCGGAGATCGGGTTGCGCCGGTCGCTGGGCGCGACCCGCGGACAGATCCGCACCCAGTTCGTGACGGAGTCGTTGCTGTTGTCGCTGCTCGGCGGGGCGGGCGGGGTCCTGCTCGGCGGGTTGGTGACAGCGGGGTACGCGACGGTGCAGAGCTGGCCGGCCGTCGTACCCACCTGGGTGATCTTCGGTGGCGTCTCGGCGACCGTGGTGATCGGGGCGCTGGCCGGGCTGTACCCGGCCGTCCGGGCGGCTCGCTTGTCGCCGACCGAAGCGCTGGCCGCTGCATGATGTGGGTGCGGCCCCTCGGGCCCGGGGCACCCGCCCACTGCCCCACCAGGGTGTACAACTTGTTGTTGGGATTTACTTGAGGAAGGAAGATCACACCTAATT
>NZ_JBFAZH010000692.1:0-4226 GCF_040681735.1 Actinoplanes sp. NPDC051633
GCGGCGTCGCCGGCCAGCGGCTCCAGGCCGGCGAGCAGCGAGAGGTCACGCAGCCAGCCGTCCCCGCCGAGGGCCGAGGTGATCAGCTCGGAGAGCTGCGGGTTGGCGAGCCGCAGGAAACGCCGCGGCGTCACGCCGTTGGTGACGTTGTGGAACTTGTCCGGCCACAGCTCGGCGAAGTCGCGCAGGGTCGTCTCGACGAGCAGTTTCGAGTGCAGCTCTGCCACGCCGTTGACCGCCGCGGTGCCGGTGACGGCGAGGTTCGCCATGCGTACCCGCCGCTCCGGCTCCTCCTGGATCAGCGACATGCGGCGGATGCGGTCGGCGTCGCCCGGGAAGCGGGCCGAGACCTCCTCCAGCAGGTGTTGGTTGATCAGGTAGATGATCTCCAGGTGGCGTGGCAGGAGCCGGCCGAGCATGGGTACGGGCCAGGTCTCGAGCGCCTCCGGCAGCAGGGTGTGGCAGGTGTACGCGAACGTGCGCCGGGTGATCGACCAGGCGGCGTCCCAGTCGAGGCCGTGCTCGTCGATCAGCAGGCGCATCAGCTCGGGGATCGCCAGCACCGGGTGGGTGTCGTTGAGCTGGATCACCGTCTTGGCCGGGAAGTCGTCCCAGCCGGAGTTGCGGAACCGGAACCGCCGGAGGATGTCCCGCAGCGAGCAGGACACCAGGAAGTACTGCTGCTTGAGGCGCAGCTCGCGGCCCGCCTCGGTGCTGTCGTCCGGATACAGCACCTTGGTGATGTTCTCCGACCGCACCACCTCCTGCACCGCCTCGGCATATTCACCCCTGGCGAACCGGGACAGGTCGAAGGACTCCTGGGCGGCCCGGGCGCTCCACAGCCGCACGATGTTCACGGTGTCGGTGCCGTACCCGGGGACCAGGATGTGGCTCGGCTCGCCGAGAACGGTCTCGCCGGGCGTCCACACGCCGCCCTCGACGGTGCCGTAGAAGCCGACCACCTGCCGGTCGTCCGGCGCCGGGAACTCCCACGGGTCGCCCTGGAAGGCCCAGTCGTCCGGGCGCTCGACCTGCGCGCCGTCGACGAAGGTCTGCCGGAAGATGCCGAAGTCGTAGCGCAGGCCGTAGCCGACGGCCGGGAGGTCCAGCGTGGCCATCGAGTCGAGCAGGCAGGCCGCGAGCCGGCCGAGGCCGCCGTTGCCCAGGCCGGGCTCGACGTCGAGCGCCTCGACCTCCTCGGCCGTCATGCCCAGCGCCTTGAGCGCGGCCGCGGCATCCGCGCCGGTGCCGGTGTAGAGCAGGTTCTGCTCGAGCTGCGGGCCGAGCAGATATTCCGCCGAGAGGTAGTAGATCCAGCGCGGGTTCGCGGCGTGGTGCGCCGCCGCAGTGCGGACGCGGCGCTCGGCCAGGCGGTCCCGCACGGTCATGGCGAGCGTCTCGTACGCGTCCTGCGCGCTGGCCGACTCGATGGTGGTGCCGCGCCGGTTGTAGAGGTTGCTCAGCAGGTCGCGCTCGAAGTCCTCGGCCGTCATGCCATGATCCTGGCCCGGCGGCCCCGGCCTGGCCAGTGTGTACCTCAGATATTCGCGAGCGCGACATGGACGTGGCCGCCGGCCGCCGACAGCTCGGCCCGCGCCCGGTCCACGTCGACGTCGCCGACCAGCATCACCACCGCCACCTTCGCGTCACCGTCCGTGGCGGACAGGGCCGCGCGGCAGGCCTCCGGGTCCGCGCCGGTGGCGTCGGCCACGATCCGCAGCTGGCGGTCGCGCAGCTTGTCGTTGCTGGCCAGCATGTCGGTCATCAGGTTGGAGTAGGTCTTGCCCAGCCGCACCATCGTGGCGGTGGAGAAGGAGTTGAGCACCAGCTTCTGCGCCGTCCCCGCCTTCATCCGGGTGGACCCGGTGACCACCTCCGGCCCGGTGTCCGGGGCGATGTGCACGTCGGCCAGGGATGCGATCGGCGACTGCGGGTTGCCGGAGATCAGGACCGTGCGGGCGCCCAGCGTGCGGGACATCGACAGCGCGCCGCGGACGTACGGCGTACGCCCACTCGCGGTCACCCCCACCACCAGATCGCCGGCGACGGCGTCCGCGATCACCGCCCGGCCCGCGCTCTCGTCGTCCTCGGCCGCCTCCGACGGCCGGGTGAGCGCCCTGGTACCGCCGGCGATGTGCGCGATCACCCGGCCCGGCGACAGCCCGAAGGTCGGGATCAGCTCGGCGGCGTCCAGCACCGCTATCCGGCCCGACGTGCCGGCGCCGACGTAGTGGATGCGCCGGCCCGCGCTCAGGGTTGCGACGGCGAGCTCGACCGCCTCCGCCACCTCCGGCAGCACCGCGGCGACCGCGAGCGGCACGGTCTGGTCCTCGGCGTTCATCAGCCGCAGCAGGTCCAGGGTGGGCATGCGGTCGATGGCGGCGCTGCGCGGGTTGCGTTCCTCGGTGCGCGCCAGCGGCATCCCGTCCACTCCTCTCATCTGCGCCGCGCCGCTCATCCCCGACGCCCGGTGCGACGGCCGCGGACCGCGTCGTAGGTGACGTCCAGGGCGGCCCGCGTCTCGCGGTACGTGCGCTGGGCGACGCCGACGAACACGCAGTCGATGACGGTGAGCTGGGCCAGCCGGCTGGCCATCGCGCCGGACCGGAAGGTGGTCTCGCGGGCCGCCGTGGTGAGGACATGGTCGGCGGCCCGGGCGATCGGCGACTTCGGGAAGTTGGTCAGCGCCACGGTCCGCGCGCCGTGCTTGCCCGCCTCGGCGAACGCCTCGATCGTGTCCGTGGTCGTGCCGGTGTGCGAGATGCCGAACGCCACGTCCCGGTCGTCCAGCAGGGCCGCGCTGGTCAGCGCGACGTGCGTGTCGCTCCACGCGAACGCGACCCGGCCGATCCGGTGCAGCTTGTGCTGGAAGTCGGCGGCCACGAATGCGCTCGCCCCGACCCCGTAGATGTCCACCCGCCGCGCCGCCACCACCAGATCGACCACCTGCTCGAGCACGGCGATGTCGATCTGCAACGCGGTCTCCTCGACCGCCCGGGCATCGGCGAAGGCGATCTTCTTGACCACCTGCGCCAGCTCGTCACCCTCGTGGATGTCGCTGCCGACCGGCTCGTCGTCGCCGCCGATCGCGCGCCCGGCCTCGGCGGCGAGCGTGAGCCGCAGCTCGGAATAGCCGCCGAAGCCCATCGCACGGCAGAACCGGATCACCGTGGTCTCCGAGGACGCGGCCCGCTCGGCGAGGTCGCTGATGGTGAGCCGGGAGGCGGTGGCGGCCTCGTCGATGACGACCCGGGCAACGCGCTGCTCGGCCGGTGACAGGGAGGGCAGGAGGCCGCGTGCCCGCACCGTCGTGGGCGAGGATGTCATGGAGACGTGATTCCTTCGTTGGAGCTGAGATGGACGCATTGGTGGTGGGTGTGGACGCCGGGGCCACGTCGACCCGCTGCGCGGTGGCCACGCTCGACGGGCGGATCGTGGGCCGCGGTGTGGCCGGCGGCGCGAACCAGAACAGCAGCGGCGTCTCCCTGGCCGCGTCGCTGGGCGCGGCGCTCGAGGCCGCGCTCTCCTCGGTCGAGGGCCGCGACGTCCGGCTCGGCGTGCTGGGTGGGGCCGGGTCGGCCGGCGCCGGCCGCGAGGGTTTCCGCGCGGCCGCGACCGCGGCCTGGCGGCGGGCCGGCCTGCCCGGTGCGCCGGTCACGGTGACGGATCTGGAGGTCGGGTACGCGGCGGGCACGGCCTCGCCGGACGGCGTGCTGCTGCTCGCGGGCACGGGCGCGCTGGCCGCCCGCTTCACCGGCGGCGTGCTCGCGCGCCGGGTCGACGGGTACGGCTGGCTCGCCGGCGACGAGGGATCCGCGGTCTGGATCGGCATCCGCGCCCTGCGCGCGGCACTGGCCGCGCTGGACGGCCGCGGCGAGCCGACCGTGCTGGTCGAGGCGGTCCGCACGGGGCTCGGCGTGCCGCCCGGCCACGGCGAGGACCTCGCGCAGGCGCTGCTCGCCGCGGGTTTCGCCATCCCGCCCGCCGCACTGGGCCGGCTCGCCCCGGCGGTCAGCGCCGCCGAGGACGACCCCGTGGCCCGGCGGATCCGCGACGGCGCCGTCGCCAAGCTGCTGCACAAGCTGGACACGATCGCGCCGCCGCCCGGCGCCGCCGTCGTGCTGGCCGGATCGGTGCTGCTCTCCCCCGGGCCGATCGCCCGCGCGGTCCGGGCCGGCGTCGCCGAGCGGACGGGCATCGAGCCGTCGGAGGCCGCGGATGGCGCC
>NZ_JBFAZH010000693.1:0-4210 GCF_040681735.1 Actinoplanes sp. NPDC051633
GTTGACATCACTCATGGCCCTGCCATACTAAGGCAATATTCAATAGACGTCGGTATGGCGAAAAGGGGCGATGATGGAAACTCAGCCGGTCGGGCCGTATCTGCGCGGCGAGGAGGAGGGCGAGACACTGTGGTTCCTCGGCAGCCTGGCGACGGTCAAGGCCGCCGGCGCCGACACCGGCGGCCGGCTCACCGTGGTCGAGTTCCTCAACCCGCCAGGCTTCGCGCCTCCGCTGCACAGGCACCTCGAGGAGGACGAGATGTTCTACGTGTTGTCGGGCACCGCGCAGTTCCGCTGCGACGGCGAGAATTTCACCGCCGGCCCCGGCGACTTCGTCCTGCTGCCGGCCAAGCTGCCGCACACGTTCATCGTCGGATCCGGCGAGCCGCTGCGCACCCTGCAGATCACCACACCTTCGGGCTTCGAGGGATTCGCCCGAGAAGCGGGCGAGCCGGCCGGCGCCCGCCGCCTGCCCGACCCGGGCCCGGTCGACCCGGTCGCGCTGGGACACGCGGCCGCGCGCTACGCGATCGAGGTCCTCGGCCCCCCGCCAACCAACTGAACAAGCGAGGCGTGGGCCCAATCATGATCGGCCCGGCGGGCCTAGCATGGTCCCGGTGACCACTCCGCGAAGGCGACCCGACGACGTCCCGACCGACCAGGCCCGGGTGGAGGAGGCGCTTCGGCTGCTGTCCGGCATGCCGGTCGGCCTCGACGTCGCCGTCAAAGACTCAGCCGTGGCAGCGGTGTCTACGCGTGGTGGGCTGCCCCTTCGGTCTTTCCCGACTTGGTCGGGCCACCGAACGGCAACGTCCCGTCGCTACGGCTGCTGTATCTCGGCCGGGCGACCAGCCTGCGGGGCCGGATCCTGCGCAACCATCTGAGGCGTTCGGGCAGCTCGACACTGCGCCGTACGCTCGCCGGGCTTCTCGTGTCCGAGCGCTACCGGACGACCTGGACCGATCGGGTTGTTCTGGTCCCGGAGGACGAGAAACGGCTGACCGCGTGGATGCACGCACACCTGCGCCTGACCTGGGCTGAAGAAGCAGAGCCGGCAACCGTCGAGGCCGAACTCGTCCGACGCCTGCACCCGCCCCTCAACGTCCACGGCGTGGACCCCGAACACCTCCAAGCGGGCGTAGTCGCGGCCAAGAACGCCTACAACAGCCGAGCCCTCGACGACGCCGTAAGCGGGCCGTGACCTACTTCGTCAGGGTCGCCGTCAAGAAGCGGTAGCTCTCGGCGATCCCGTCGAAGATGTCTCCGGCGTAGTGGTCGAACTCGATGACGGCGTACCGCGGTGTGGACGCGGCCAGCGCCTCGGCCAGCGGCACGTCACCGCGGCCGGCCGGCAGCTGATCCTCGGGCAGCTGCCGGGAGGTGATGCCGGGCCGCAGCGGACCGTCCTTGACGTGGACGGCCACCACGCGGTCCCCGAGCTTGCGGACCAGCGCGACCGGATCGACCCCGCCGGCCGCGGCCCAGTAGAGGTCGATCTCCAGCAGCACCGACGGGTCGAGCTGTTCCGCGAACAGCTCGAGCACCGGCGTACCGTCGATCACCGTACTCAGCTCATGGTCGTGGTTGTGGTATCCGACCTTGAGCCCGTGGGTGGCCGCCTGGGCGGCCAGGCTGTTGAGCCGGTCGGCGTTGCGCTGCACGTCGTCCCGGGTGGCCCAGCGCTCCAGCGGCACGTGCGGGTCGATGACCACCTGCACCCCGAGAGCGGTTGCCGCGGCGAAGGTCTCCTCGACCGGCGGGACGGTCAGCAGCCCGTCGGGGGTGGCCGAGCCGGCGTCCTCGATCATGCGGGCGTGCGCGGTCGGCGCGCTCAGGCCGTAGCGGTCGAAGGCGACCTTCAGCTCGTCGACGCGGCGGACGTAGTCGAAGGCCTCGACGGTGGTCAGCCCGATCTCGGCGAGCTTGCCGAGCGAGCCGTCGAGGTCGGCCTCGAGCGCTTTGTGGATCGAATACAGCTGGACCGAGATCTGCGGTTGGGACATGACGGGCTCCGTTCGGTGGCGCGGGCTCAGAGGGTGCGCTGGAAGGGGTCGAAATCCGCGGCGACCAGCGGTACGCGCTCGACGCGGCTGTCCACCGGGACCATCCGGTCCTCGGTGAGCGCGGTGTCGATCGCGACGAGGGTGTCGAGTACGTGGTAGCCCAGCTCGCCGGAGGCCAGTGGCCGGCCGCCGGTCCGGACCGCCCGGGCGAGGTCCAGCACACCCAGGCCACGCTCGGCGTACACCCCGGTCACCGGAATGTCCTCCCACACCGTCGGGTGGCGGATGGCCTCGAGGGTCGGCGCGCGGGTGACCTTGACGTCACCGGTGAACGTGTTGGGGTCGGGGACGATCAGTGTGCCCTCGGTGCCGGTGATCTCCACGACGCCCATCCGGGTGAGCGGGGAGTCGAAGCTGAACACGCTCTGGCTGATCCCGCCGTCGACGAACTTCGCGAGCGCGGCCACGTGGGTCGGCACCTCGACGTCGAAGGTCGTGCCGGCTCGATCTCCGGCCTGGATCGTGCGCGTGGTGCGACTCCTCGACCCGACCGCCGCCACGCTCTGCACCGAGCCGAAGACGTGGACCAGCGTGGTCACGTAGTAGGGGCCCATGTCGAACAGCGGGCCGGCACCCTTGGCGAACAGGAACTCGGGGCTCGGGTGGAAGGTGTCCGGCCCGACGTACTGCATAACGGTCTGCGCCGACAACGGCTCCCCGATGTCACCGCGGGCGATCGCCCGCCGGGCGGTCTGCACCCCGGGACCGAGCACCGTGTCCGGTGCGACCCCGACCAGCAGGCCGGCCGCGTCGGCCTGGGCCAGCAGGTCACGGCCACTCTGCCGGTCCACGCTGATCGGCTTCTCCGACCAGACGTGCTTGCCGGCCGCGATCGCCTTGCCCGCCACCTCGGCGTGCGCCGCCGGGATGGTGAGGTTGACGACCAGCTCGACGCCCGGATGATTCAGCACATCCTCGGCGGTGCCCCACTCCGGAACTCCGTACTTGGCGGCCTTGGCCTTGGCGACCTCGACGTTCAGGTCGCCCAGGATGACGACGTCGATGTCCGGAAACCTTGTCAGGTTCTCCAAGTAGGTGTTGCTGATCATGCCGGTGCCGATGAAGCCGATGCCGACGGGCCCGCGTCGTGCCACGAGGATCTCCTTCTGCCTGGATATCCTCAATCATGAGCGGTTGCTAAGATTTCAGCAAGGCGAGTAGGAGCGTGACGCTGGTGACAACCCGAGACGACGCACCGCGCGCGAAGCGCGGTCCCTACCGCAAGGGCCTCGAACGCCGGCAGGGCATCGTCGAGGCGGCCACCCAGGTGTTCGCCGAGGTCGGCTACAACGGCGGGTCTCTCCGTGGCATCAGCGACCGCGTCGGATTGTCGTCGGCCTCCCTCGTGCAGTACTTCGGGAGCAAGGAAGGACTGCTGATGGCGGTCCTGAGGGAGTGGGGCCAGCAGTCCCACACCATCGGTTCCCGTGATCTTCGCGGCCTGGCCTGGATCGGCAGCATCCGGGACGTGATGCGGTACAACCTCCACCACCGTGGACTGGTCGACCTGCTGCTCACGCTGACGACCGAGGCATCCCACCCGGCTCACCCGGCTCGGCCGTTCATCCGGGAGCGTTACATCGCCATCATCGCGGAGTTCGGCCGGCACCTGCGGGAGGCCGTCGACGCCGGTGAGGTCCTGCCGCTGACCGACGCCGAGATCGAGCGCGAGGCGCGACTCTTCTTCGCGGTCATGGACGGCATCGAACTGCAGTGGCTGATCGATCCGTCGGTCGACGTGGTCGGCCTGTTCGACCAGCACGTCGACCAGACCATCAAAAGCTGGCGCCAATGGCGCAAGCCGTAGCGCTACGTATATATCCACATGGACACGCAGCGACGCCACTGGTACTAGTTATGCGTGCTGAGGGCCATCGAATGGGCTGTGCTGGGAATCGGTAGCGCGGCCGCCATCGTCTACGGGGTCCGTCGCCATCGACCTGCCAGGACCGGACCCTGGCTGCTGCTGGCCGGTGCCATCGCGGCGAGCGCCGCCGGCGACGTGCTGACCGCGTTGAACCGGCCCGGCGTGGCCGATGCCTGCTTCTACGCCATGTTCGTGCTGGTCGCCTGCGGTCTGCTGCAGCTGACCCGCATCGGTGCGATTCTCGTCGACCGGGCACGGCTCATCGACCTGCTCGCCCTCG
>NZ_JBFAZH010000694.1:0-4209 GCF_040681735.1 Actinoplanes sp. NPDC051633
TTCGACGCCGACGGCAACTTCAACGAGTCCGACGGCTACCTCGACCACTTCCAGATCGTGCATGCCGGTGGCGACGAGGCGGACGGTGACCCGTGGCAGGCAGAGGACGCCATCTGGAGCCACCGCGCCTTCGCGTACGGCGATGACGAGGGCGACCGCGGCCCGACCGGCAACCTGCTGGGCGGCACCGAGATCGCCGACACCGGCCTGTGGATCGGCGACTACACGATGCAGCCGGAGAACGGCGGGCTCAGCGTCTTCGCGCACGAGTACGGCCATGACCTCGGCCTGCCCGACGACTACAACGTGCTCACCGGCGGGGACAACAACAACGAGCACTGGACGCTGATGGCGCAGAGCCGGCTCAGCGCGGCCGGCGAGCCGATCGGCACCCGGGCGGGCGACCTGGGCGCGTGGAACAAGCTGCAGCTCGGCTGGCTCGACTACGAGACGGTGGTGGCGAAGCAGAAGCGCACCCTGACGCTGGGCCCAGAGGAGTACAACAGCGCCAAGCCGCAGGCGGCCGTCGTGGTCCTGCCGAAGAAGACGGTCACCACCGAGTTCGGGGCACCGTTCTCCGGTACCAAGCAGTACTTCTCCGGCAACGCCGACGATCTGCGCAACTCGATGACCCGCCAGTTCGACCTGACCGGCGCGACCGATCCGGCCCTGAACTTCAAGGCGCGCTACAACATCGAGGAGGACTTCGACTATCTGTACGTCCGGGCGTCCCTGGACGGGCAGAAGTGGACGGCGCTGGACGGCACGATCAACGGGGAGCCGTTCGGTCGTGACGGCGCCAACCCGCCGCGGCCGGCGATCAGCGGCAGCACGGACAACCAGTGGGTGGACGTGTCCGTGCCGCTGGACGCGTACGCCGGGCAGAACGTCTACCTGCAGTTCTACTACCGCACCGACGGCGGCTACTCGGCCGGCGGCTTCTTCGCCGACAACATCCAGGTCGTCGACGGCAGCACGGTGCTGTTCAGCGACGACGCCGAGAGCACCTCGCCGTGGACGCTGCGCGGCTTCACCACCGTGGGCACCAGCTCGACCGGGCAGTACGACAACTACTACATCGCCGGGCACCGGACCTACGTCTCGTACGACCGGTACCTCAAGACCGGCCCGTACAACTTCGGCTTCGCCAACACGAAACCGAACTGGGTCGAGCACTACTCGTACCAGCAGGGTGTGCTGATCTCGTACTGGGACCGGTCGCAGGTCGACAACGACACCAACCTGCACCCGGGCCAGGGCCGCAACCTCTACATCGACGCGCATCCCCGCCCGCAGTACCGGCTGGACGGGCTGCCGTGGCGTGCCCGCCTCCAGGTGTACGACGCACCGTTCAGCACCCGCCCCGGCCAGTCGTTCACGCTGCACGTCAACGGCCAGCCCTCGTTGCTGCGAGGGCAGCCGGCGCAGCCGCTGTTCGACGACACCAAGAAGTACTTCTACGAGGAATTGCCGAACCACGGGGTCAAGCTCCCCGCGGTCGGCGTGAAGATCCGCGTGGTGGAGGAGAACGGCACATCGGCCAAGATCAGGATCTCCTGATCTCCTGATCGCTCACGCGCGGCGCCCAGGGACTTCGGTTCCTGGGCGCCGTCGCGTTGGTGCGCCTTCGCGCATTTCCTTCCGCCGCGGAGCCGCCTGCGGCCGTTCGTCCCCTGCCCGTCCCACGCACAGGCATGGGACGGGCACACAGGGTGAGAAGTCGTGAACTTATTTCGAGTTAGCCCAAGTTTTGACCCGTTCGTTGTGGCATCCGGCGTCCGCGATCCGCAGTATGGAGCGCGTGACTGGCCGCCATCGTCGAAACTTCAACCTCAGAGGTGCCGGTGTCGTCGGTGCCGCCATGGCGATCGTCGTGGTGATCGCGACCTCGTACCTGGGTTATCAACAGCTGTCCGACAAGGGCTGCACCGGCCGGGTCCCGCTGACCGTCGCCGCCGCGAGCGAGATCCTCCCGGCGATCGAGCAGGCGGCACAGCAGTGGATGGCCGACGGCGGCAACGTCAACGGCACCTGTGTCGAGGTGAACGTCAACGCGGTGAACCCGGCCACGATGGCCGCCGCTGTGGCTCGTGACCACTCGGTGCAGCTGAGCGGCCTGGGCACCGCGCCCCAGTCGGTGGCGGTGCCGGATGTCTGGGTGCCCGATTCCCGCACCTGGCTGCAGAGGTTGAAGGCGGAGGCCTCCGGCTTCACGCCGTCGGACGGCGCGCCGATCGCGCAGAGCCCGGTGGTGGTGGCCATGCCCACCCCGGTGGCCGGCAAGTTCGGCTGGCCGGACAAGAAACTCAGCTGGCGCGATCTGCTGACGCAGATGAACGCGAGCACGGACGTGCGCACCGGCATCGTGGACCCGGCGCGTGACGCCGCGGGCCTGGCCGGCCTGCTCGCGCTGGCGGCGGCCGCACCGAGCGGTGTGAAGGGGCAGCAGGCGAAGGTGGGGGCGCTGCGTGCACTGGCGGCGGACAGCTCGAGCCTGCGCGACGACATGCTGCAGAAGTTCCCGCGCTCGGCGGACCCGGCCAGCGTCGCCAACGGCCTGACCGCGGCGCCGCTGTCGGAGGAGGACGTGATCGCGTACAACGCGGAACGGCCCCCGCTGCAGCTCGCCGCCCTCTACCTGGATCCGGCGCCGCCCGGCCTGGACTACCCGTTCGCGATCATGCCGCAGGTCGACCTGCAGCGGTCCGCGGCGGCCGTCGGGCTGCGCCAGCGCCTGCAGACCGCGCAGTTCAAGAACGCTCTGGCCGCGGCCGGGCTGCGCGGCCCGGACGGCACGGTCGGCACCGGCTTCTCGATGCCCGTCGGCGCGCCGTCGGCGACGGCTCCGGCCGGCTCGGCGGACGCGTCCCAGGGCGGGGCGGCCGCGTCCGGGATCGACGCCGGCGTGATCAACCAGGCGCTGGGCAGCTGGGCCGCGATCACCCAGCCCGGCCGGGTGCTGTCGGTCTTCGACGTCTCCGGCTCGATGGCCGAGCCGGTGCCGACCGCGGGCGGTCTGACCCGTTCCCAGGTGACCGCGCAGGCCGCACGGGTCGGCCTGTCGCTGTTCGACGACAAGTGGTCGGTCGGTGTGTGGATCTTCTCGACCGAGCTGGACGGCAAGAAGCCGTACAAGGAGCTGTATCCGATCAGCCCGCTGACCGCGGCGCGTTCGGAGCTGGCCGCTACGACCAACAAGTTCGGGCCGAAGAAGGGTGGCGGCACCGGCCTCTACGACACGGTGCTGGCCGCCTATCGAGAGGTGCAGCGGGACTACGTGCCCGGACGGATCAACTCGGTCATCCTGTTCACCGACGGCAAGAACGAGAACAAGGACGGCATCGAGATCGACCAGCTTCTCGTCGAGATGAAGAAGGCGCTGAACCCCAAGCGGCCGGTCCGCCTGGTGATCATCGGCATCGGTACCGGGGTCGACCGGAACGAGTTGAAGAGGATCACCGACGTGACGCCGGCGGGCGGTGTGTTCCTGGCGCCGGACCCGGCGAAGATGACCGACATCTTCCTGCAGGCCATGGCGTCCCGGACCGGTGCCACCACCTGACCTCCGGGCTCACCAGGTCCATTTCTGCAGGGCGTTGCCGTTGCAGGTCGAGATCAGGATCGCGGCCTTGTTCAGCGATGAGGCGGCGGCCAGGCACAGCGTTGTCCTGGCCGTCGGCCGGATCGTGCCGTCCGTGCCGAACTGCCATGTCTGGGCGGCCGACTTGTTGCACGAGTAGGCCCAGATCTTGCTCCCGGTGACGAAGCTGCTCGACGGAACGTCCAGGCAGTTGCCGAGGACCCGCACCGTCCGGTCGTCCGGCAGTCGCGTCAGCGCCTGTGCCTTGCTGGCGTTGCAGCTGTAGGCCTGCAGGTACGTGCGGGTCGCCGTGGACGACGACGGCACGTCGATGCACTTGCCGGTGCTGTTCTTGACCGGACTCAGCACCGGGCTCGGGCCTCGGCCGATCTGGATCATCTTCGCGACCGACGGAACGCCCGCGGCGTTGATGACGAACAGCATGTAGTAGCCGGGCGGGGCCACGCCGCCGTTCGGCGGGCCGTTGACCGTCAGCGTCGTACCCGTTGCCGTGAAACCCAGCGGGACATATCGCTGGCCCTGATCCACGCCGTGGGTGACGTCGCCCAGTCCGACCAGCGCGACCTTCCGGATGCTCGCCGCGTCCGGGGAGGAGACGGTGAACGTGC
>NZ_JBFAZH010000695.1:0-4206 GCF_040681735.1 Actinoplanes sp. NPDC051633
GCCCAAGCAGATGCTGCGCATCCTGCACGACGTCGATGCGGCCCGGCCGATCGACAGCCTCGAGGAGGTGCGGCCCCGGCTGGACCGCGCCGTCCACTGGGCCCTCGAGCAGATGCCGGCCGACCAGCGCACGCAGGTCCTCAGCGAGCCCGACACCGAGCTGCTGGCCGGCCTCGAGGAGGACGAGGTGCGGGCGCTGCGCCTGCTCGTCGACGGGCTGGACGAGCACTGGTCCCTCGCCGGGCTGACGACGCTGGTGTACGGCGTACCCAAGATGATCCTGGGCCTGCCGCTGGACGTCGCGCCCACCGCCGAGCTCAAGGCCGTGCAACGCCGGTTCTTCATCCTGCTCTACCGGCTGCTCACCGGGCGGGACACCGGGCCGCGCCTGCCCACGCTGCTGCTGGCGATCGGCCCGGACCGGGTCCGCACCCTGGTCACGCCCTGAGGGGCCGAGCGTGCAGACGTTCCTGCCGTACCCGGATTTCATCGCCAGCGCCACGGCACTGGACGTGCGCAGGCTCGGCAAGCAGCGGGTGGAGGCCATCCAGGTCCTGCGCGGGCTCACCTGGCCCACGTACGGGTGGCGGCACCACCCGGCGGTGAAGATGTGGCACGGGTACGAGGAGGCGCTGACCCGGTACGGCCTCGACGTGTGCGCGGTCTGGTGCGCGACCGGACGGGCCGACACGTGCGCCGCGACCCTGGTCACCGATCTGGGCGCGGGAACCGCCGTGCGGACCCAGGCGCAGCTCGCCGCGGCCGGTGACCTGCCACCGTGGCTCGGCGACGCCGACGTCCACCGGAGTCATCAGTCGGCGCTGCTGCGCAAGGACCCGAACCACTACGGTGCGCTCTTCCCCGGCGTACCCGACGACCTGCCCTATGTGTGGCCGGCCTCGGACCGCCCTCCCCGGCCGGCCTGACACCGTCGGGCAGGCGACAGCGCCCGGCCATGGGAGGGCGCAGACTCGGGCCGTGTTCGCGGTCAACGGGGCCGTCCGGCTCGCGTACGACGATCTCGGCCCGCCCGGCGGCGAGCCGATCCTCATGCTGATGGGCCTCGCCGCCTCGCGTTTCTGGTGGCCGCCCGGCCTGCTCACCGCGCTGCAGGCGGAGGGATTCCGGCCGATCGTGCTCGATGTACGCGACTCCGGCGAGTCCACCCGCGCCACCGTGCAGTACAGCGCCGAGGACCTGACCGACGACGTGATCGCCGTGGCCGACCACCTCGGCCTGGCGGACGCGCATCTGTTCGGGTTGTCCTTCGGAAGCGTGGTCGCGCAGCGGGTCGCGCTGCGGCATCCGGACCGGGTCCGCACGCTTACCGGTTACGCCGCCGGTTCCAGCGACGCAGGTCTGGCCAAGGTGGTGCTGCGGTACTTCCGGTGGGGTACGCAGCTGCGGCTGGGCCGGCTGACGCGCCGGGCCGGGTCGGACGAGGAGCTGGCGGTGGCGATCATGGCGGTGGCCGGCTATCCGGGCGGCGGCGACTTCGCCCGGACCACCGTTGCCCGCGACCGGGAGCACGGCATCCGCAGCTTCCGTGACGTCTCCGCGCAGGGGCGGCAGATCCGCGCCCGGTGGCACGGGCCGCGGCTGCGCGAGATGCGGGTTCCGGCGCTGGTCCTGCACGGCGAGGCCGATCGCTTGCTGCGCGACCGCGCCGCCCGGGACATCGCGGCCGCCGTCCCGGGCGCCCGGCTGATGATCCTGCCCGGCGCCGGTCACGTCCCGCCGCCGGACTCCTGGGCGACGATCGCCCGCGCGATGCGCGACATCTAGACCGGCCGCTTCCGCTCCCAGGCGTGCGGGGCCTTCCAGTTGCGGAGCATCGCGACGATGCGGAAGGCGAAGACGAACACCGCCGCGCCGATGGCGAAGGCCGCCTCTGGCAGGCGGAGCTGGTTCGCGACGGCGATGACGATCGCGCCGGCCGTGGCCGGGATCGCGTACAGGTCGGTGTGCATCCGGACCAGGGCGGGCGTCTCGCGGGCCGTGATGTCGCGCAGCACGCCGCCGCCGACCGCCGTGGTGACGCCGAGCAGGACCGCCTGCACCGAGCCGAGATGGTAGTCGAGGGCCTTGAGGGTGCCGGTGACGCAGAAGAGCGCGAGGCCCGCGGCGTCGAAGACCAGTACGGTGAAGCTGAGCCGCTGCACCAGCGGATGGGCGAAGAACGTCACCGCCGCGGCGATCAGCGGGACCAGCAGGTAGTACACGTTCGAGAAGGCGGCCGGCGGGACGTCCCCGATGACCAGGTCGCGCAGGATGCCACCGCCGAGCGCGGTGAGCAGCGCCAGCACGGCGATTCCCACGATGTCGAAGCCCTTGTGTACGGCCATCAGCGCGCCGGATGTGGCGAAGACGTACAGGCCGGCCAGTTCGAGGACGTAGACCATTCCCACAGTCTGCCGTCAGGACGGCGGCATCGTCGGGGCTTGTCGTAAGGTGGGGACGCACTTGCGGGAGCTCGGAGCGACCGGGCTGAGAGGACGGCTGGCGTCGTCGACCGTTGGAACCTGACCGGGTAATGCCGGCGTAGGGAGTACGGATGCCGTCGCAGTCCATTGTCGACCGTTCCCGCATGCTCGGATTGTGGGACACCACCGGCCTCTGGGCCAATCTCGGGATCAGCCTGCTGCTGCCGGTGGCGGCGGCGTTCGCCCTGCTGCCCGGCCGCCCGCTGTCGGTCACCGTCCTGGCGATCGTCGTCGGCGCGGTGATCGGCGCCACGCTGCTGGGGCTCGGGGCCGCCGCCGGGGCGCGCGAGGGGGTGCCCGCGATGGTGCTCATGCGCGGGTTGTTCGGCCGGCGCATCTCGGCGCTGCCGACCGTCTTCAACGTCGTGCAGTGCGTCGGCTGGGCCACCTTCGAGATCATGATCATCGGGTCGGTCGCGGCACGCGCCCTCGACGCGCCGTTCTGGCCCTTCGCGCTCGCCGCCGGCGTGCTGGCCACCATGATGGCGGTGCGCCCGCTCGGCGCGATCCGGTTGCTGGCGCGCTACCTGGTGTGGGTCGCGCTGGCGGTCGTCGCCTACCTCTTCGTCCGGGTGCTGTCGCATCCGGTTCCGCCGCCGGCCGGTCCGGGGACGGCATCGTTCTGGTCGGCGGTCGACGTCGTGATCGCGCTGCCGGTGTCGTGGTTCCCGCTCGCCGCCGACTACACCCGGCACGTGCGCGGGGCACGGACCGCGTTCGCCGGCACGGCGGTCGGCTACGGCGCCGCGACGATCGCGTTCTTCCTGCTCGGGGTGCTGGCGCTGGCCGCGTACGGGCGCTCCGGGCTCGACGTGATCGACGCGCTGCTGGCCGTCCCGCTCGGCGTGGTGGCGGTGCTCGTCCTGCTGGTGGTCGAGGTCGACGAGGCGTTCGCGAACATCTACTCCACCGCGGAGTCCACGAGGAACCTCACGGCCCGCGTGGACCGGCGGGTGCTCGCGGTGGCGGTCGGCATCCTGTCGACGCTGCTCGCCCTGGCCTTCGACGTCACCGCGTACGAGCCGTTCCTGTTCCTGATCGGCGCGGTGTTCGTACCCCTGATCGGGGTCTTCCTCGTCGCCTACCACCTGCCGCGCAGCCGCTGGGACGTGTCCGACACGGCTCCCGCCCGGCCCGCGCTGCTGCTGCCGTGGGCCGCCGGGTTCGCCGCCTTCCAGCTCACCCTGCCGACCCAGCTCACGAGCACGGGCGCCGGATGGACGACCTGGTGGGCCCAGCGGCAGCAGGACCTGGGCATCGACCCGGCCAACGGATGGTCCGCGTCGCTGGTCGGCCTGGCCGTCGCCGGCGCACTGACGACCCTGATCCTCCTGCCCGCACAGCTGAGACGGCGAAGCGGCAGATTGCCCTAGGTCCGGGAGCGGCAGCCTGAGTTCGTTGTCCGGGTGTGCACTATCCCGGAGTGGTAGCTCAGCTGCCTTTCTGGCCTTCGGATAGGCACATGGGCTACCACTGTGGTCGATTTGTCCGCCGGCAACGCCGAAGTGGTAGCTCAGCCGCCTTTCAGGCCCTCGGAAGGGCGCGTGAGCTACCACTGTGGTCGATTTGTCCGCTGGCAGTACCGGAAGTGGTAGCTCAGCCACCTGTCTCCGCGGCATGACGGTGCCTGGCCTACCACTCTTGCTCCTGCCACCGGCCGGACCTGGGCCTGGATCAACGATCAGCCTCACGGGCCGCACTGAGCCCGACTTGCGACTGGGCC
>NZ_JBFAZH010000696.1:0-4192 GCF_040681735.1 Actinoplanes sp. NPDC051633
CGACCGTCGCGGCCGGTGACGGCGTCCACGAGCACGCGTCGCCGAGGCAGAACGTCGGGGCGCTGCCGCCCAGCACGGCACACACCACCGTCGCGAGCGCGCCGGCCGCGGCCGTACCCAGAATCGCGGAGCGCCGGCCGACCGCGAGATCGACGATCAGAACGAGCACCGCGGCGGCGGCCGCCGCGTAGAGCGGCAGCAAGCTCGCGTGCCCCACCGACTGGATCATCGCAACGCCTCCGTCAGCGCGCCGATCGGGTCGCCCGTCGCGCCCAGCACCAGCGCCGGGACCAGGCCGATCAGCAGGGCGAGCAGGATCAGCGGCGACCAGGCCACCCACTCGACGCGGGCGACACGTGCCGGGAAGTCGAGGACGGCGGGTCCGTGGGTGACCCGGCGGAGCAGGCGCAGGAAGTAGGCGGCGGTGAGCGCACCACCGGCGGCGGCGAGCACGGCGAGCGTGATCCACAGTGGTCCGCCGCGTTCGACGGCGGCGACCACCGCGAACGCCTCACCCCAGAACCCGGCCAGGCCCGGCAGGCCGAGGGAAGCGACCGCCGCGAAGCCGAGCAGCCCGGCGAGCCGGGGCGCCGTCTCCCGCAGGCCGCCCAGCTCGGCGAGCAGGCCGGTGTGCGCGCGGTCCTTGATGGCGCCGGCCAGGAAGAACAGCAGGCCGGTGATGACGCCGTGCGCGATGTTGCCGATCAGCGCGGCCTGCACCCCGGTCACCGTCAGCGTCGCGATCCCGAGCAGCACGAAGCCCATGTGACCGACACTGGAGTAGGCGATCAGCCGTTTCAGCTCGGTCTGCCGCAGGCACACCAGCGACCCCACGATGATCGCCGCGACGGCCAGGATCGCCAGCACCGGCGCGGCCCACGCGGCACCCTGCGGCGCGACGCCCACACCGACCCGGATCAGGCCGTAGGTGCCCATCTTCAGCAGCACGCCGGCCAGCATCACGCTGCCGACGGTCGGCGCCTCGGTGTGCGCGTCGGGCAGCCAGGTGTGCAGCGGCCACAGCGGCGCCTTCACCGCGAAGGCCACCGCGAACAGCACGAACGCCAGGTACTGCGTGCCGCGCGACAGGCCGAGACCGCCGGCCAGGGCGAGGATGTCGGCGGTGTCCGCGGCGACCACGACGGTGATCACGCCGAGCAGCAGCAGCACCGAGCCGAACAGCGTGTAGAGCACGAACTTCCGCGCCGCACGCCGCCGATCGGGCCCGCCCCAGCCGGCGATGATCGCGTACATCGGCAGCAGCACGACCTCGAAGAACACGAAGAACAGGACCAGGTCGAGCGCGAGGAAGGTGCCGAGGATGCCGGCTTCCAGGACCAACAACAGAGAGATGAGGGTACGAGTGCCGCTGCCGTTCTTGACGGCCGTGTAGACGCAGCAGAGCAGGGTGAGAAGTCCGGTGAGGACGATCAGCGGATACGAGATCCCGTCGACCCCGAGATGGAACCGGATGTCCAGGGCCGGCACCCACGGCAGGTCCACCTGCCCCCACGGCAGCACCGGCGACCGCGTCCCGGGCGTGTAGGCGAACCAGCCCCGCGGCATCTCCCGCGGAATCACCAGCAGCACGGCGAGAACGAAGGTCACCGCGGCCGCGACGATCCCGGCCACCCTGGCCGCCCGGGCGGGGAGCAGGGCGATCAGCGCCGCCGCGAGGGCCGGCACCGCGACCACGGCGATGAGCAGAACGCCCGAGCCGTCGACGGCCGGGCCGGCCAGATAGTCCCTCACGCGCCCGCCCCCCAGATCGCCGCGACCACACCGAGCAGCAGCGCACCGGTGAAGACGGCCACCGCGGCCCGCGGCAGGGCGGTCCGGTGCGCGGCGCTCAGCAGCGTGCCGAGTGCCGTCGTGGTCACGCCGGTGCCCTCCACCGCGCCGTCCACCACCCGCTCGTCGACCGTCTTGAGCGCACCGGCCAGCGCCCGGACCGGCCGGACCACCAGCCGATCCTGCACCGCGTCGAGGTGAAATCCGCTGGCCAGCAACGGCCGGGCCCGGCCCAGCGCGACCACCGGATCCACGCCCGGGACCGCGTTCCACAGCCACCAGGCCGCGGTCGCCCCGGTCAGCAGCAGCACCATCGGCAGGATGATCGCGACATCGAGGTGCGGCTGCTCGAGCTCGAGCGCCGACCGGAAGCCGGGGGCGAACGCGGCCAGCCCGAGCAGCGCCGCCGGCACGGACAGCACGAGCACCGGCCAGCGCATCAGCCGCGGCGGGTCGTGCGGGGTGCCCGGGCGGTCGTACCGGGCGTCGTCGAAGCCGACCTCCCAGTCGGGCCCGCTCGGCCCATACGCGCGGTACGAGCCGAAGAAGGCGCGCAGCAGCAGCCGCATCGCATACCAGGCGGTGATCAGCACGCCGGCCAGCGCCGCCACCCAGACGATCCAGGCAGTCCAGACGGGAATCGGCTCGCCGCCCTCCGTGGCGTGCGCCGCCGCGACCAGGACGTTCTCCTTCGACCAGAAGCCGGCCAGCGGCGGCAGCCCGGCCAGCGCGCCCAGCCCGATCACGAACGACCAGAACGTCACCGGCATCGTGCGCCGCAGCCCGCCCATCCGGGAGAGGTAGTTGGTGCCGACCGCGTGGATGACCGCGCCCGCGGCCAGGAACAGCAGCGCCTTGAACGCGGCGTGGGTGAGCAGGTGGAACAGCGCGGCGGCGGGCGAGCCGACGGCGAGCGCCCCGGTCATGTAGCCGATCTGCGACACGGTCGACCAGGCCAGCACGCGCTTCAGATCGTCCTGGGCCATCGCGGAGAGCCCGCCGAGCAGGAGCGTGATCGCGGCCATCACACCGAGCGTTGCGAGCGCGGCCGGGGACTGCTCGAAGAGCGGGTAGAGCCGGAACACCACGTAGACACCGGCCGCGACCATGGTGGCGGCGTGGATCAGGGCGGAGATCGGGGTCGGGCCGGCCATCGCGTCCGGCAGCCAGGTGTGCAGCGGGAACTGCGCGCTCTTGCCCGCCACCCCGGCCAGGATCAGCAGCAGCGCGGCGGTCAGCGTGCCGGCGTCGTAGTCGTGGCCGAGGACCTCGTCGATCCGGAAGGTGCCCGCCGCGACACCGAGCACCGCGATGCCGAGCAGGAATCCGACGTCGCCGACCCGGGTGACCAGGAACGCCTTGACCGCGGCGGCGGGCGCCTCGGGCAGCCGCCGGTCGTGGCCGATCAGCAGGTACGAGCAGAGACCCATCACCTCCCAGCCGATCAGGAGCAGGATCAGGTCACCGGAGGTCACGACGAGCAGCATCGCGCCGGTGAAGAGGGAGACCTGCGCGGCGTACGGGGCGTAGCGGGGGTCGTCGTGCAGGTAGGCGATCGAGTAGATCTGCACGGCCAGGGCGACCACGGCGACGGCGACGCAGATGTAGAACGCGGCGGGCCCGGCCGAGAACGCCAGGGTCACGTCGAGGTCGCCGAGGCGTACCCAACTGATCTGTCCCTCGATGACGTCGTCGGCGACGATCACCCAGAACACCGAGAGGACGAGCGCGACGAACGCGCCGGTGACGCCGAGCGCGGCGGCGAGCCGGCGCCTGCCCCGATCGCCCGGCCGCAGCAGGAGGCCGATCAGACCCAGGAGCAGGGGTACGCCCGGCAGCGCACTGACGATCATCGGGCTTCTTCCAGCGCGACCTCGTCGATCGCGACCAGCCTCTTCAGGCGGTAGAGCTGCAGCACGATGGCCAGCCCCACGCCCACCTCCGCGGCGGCCAGCACGATGACGAACAGCGTGAACACCGCCCCGGCGTGCGGCGCGACCGAGGTCGTCGTGACGTCGGCGGTGACGAAGACCAGGTTCACCGCGTTCAGCATCAGCTCGACGGCCATCAGCACGAGGACCGCGTTGCGCCGGCGCAGGACGCCGTAGACGCCGAGGCCGAACAGCAATGCCGCGACCACGTACGGGATCACCGCATGCATCTACGCGTCCTCCTTCGCCCGGATGTCGGGCCGCGACAGCACGATCGCGCCGACGAGCGCCGCCAGCAGCAGGATCGACACCACCTCGAAGGGCAGCACCCAGGCACCGAAGATCTGCGCGCCCATCCGCTCGGCCGTGCCCGCCTCGGGCAGCGGGTAGATCGTCCAGCGGAACGCGTCGACCAGCAGTGCGGCCAGGCCGAGGCCGACCCCGGCGCCGACCAGCAGGGCCGGCCAGAC
>NZ_JBFAZH010000697.1:0-4179 GCF_040681735.1 Actinoplanes sp. NPDC051633
GCACCCCGCGCTTCGCTTTCAAGCGCGGGGAGCGACCGCAATCAGCTGGTGGCGGGCTTGAGGTGCAGGATGACGTCCAGCGCGTTGGCCTGGGTGGGCTGCCCGGCGCCGTACGGGTTGGAGTCGTCGGGCCAGCCGACCCAGTTCTTCGTGCTGTAGGCCATGCCGATGTTGTCCGCGCCGACCGGGATCATCGGAACCTGCTCGACGAAGACCTTCTGCAGCGTGTCCAGGGCGGTCTTGCGCGCGGCGTCGTCACTGGCGTTCTTGTACGCGGTCAGCGCGGCGGTGGCCTCGGGGTTGTTGAACCGGCCGAAGTTACCTGCCGGGGAAGCCTTGCCGACCGGCTGCAGCAGCGAGCCGTCCATCACCGTCTGGTAGATGTCGAACGGCGTGGAGCCACCGTTGGTCCAGCGGAACGTCGCGTCGAACTTACCTTCCTCGACGTTCTTGAACCACGCGTCCTGGTTGGCCTTCTCGACCGTCGCGGCGATGCCGATCTTGGACAGGTTGTCCTTCACGATCTCGAGCGAGGTCTGGTAGTCGGACCAGCCGGCCGGGTCGGTCAGCGTCAGCTTGACCGGCTTGCCGGACGGGTCGTTCAGCGTGTTGCCGTTGAGCTTGAAGCCGGCGCCGGTCAGCAGCGCCTTGGCGCCCTCGATGTCGACGGCCTGGTTCTTGCCCTTGTAGGCGTCGGCGATGAACGCGTCGCCGGCCGGCGACGGCAGACCGGTCACGCTGGTCACCAGCGGGTGGAAGTAGCCGGCCTCGGCGACGTTGAAGATGTCCTCGCGGTCGACGACCATGTTCATCGCCTGGCGCAGCGCGACGTTGTCGAACGGCTTCTTGCTGGTGTTGATGTAGAGGCCGTGGATGCCCAGCACCGGCGGCGCCCAGACCTTGTAGTGCGCCGGGTCCTTGTCGATGAAGACCGTCTTGTAGTTGGGGATGAACACGAACGACCACTCGATCGAGCCGTCGGCCAGCGCCGTGGTCTGCGCGTCGTTACCGGTCGGGGAGCTGTAGCGCAGCTCCTTGACGGCCGGCGCGGTGCCCCAGTAACCGCTCTCTCGGGCGACCAGCGTCGTGGTCTGCGGGGTGAACGACTTCAACGTGTACGGTCCGGAGCCGACCGGGTTCTTGACCGTGTCGGTCGCCGGGTCCTTCATGTCCTTCCAGAGGTGCTCCGGGACGATCGGCGTCTGGCCGAGGAACTTCTCCTTGTAGACGAACATCGACGAGGTGAAGGTGATCGTCACGACGTTGCCCGCGACGGTGATCTCGCCGTACGGGGTGTTGTTCGTGTTGAGCGCCTTGGTCTTCTTGATCAGGTTGAACGTGAAGGCGACGTCGTTCGCGGTCAGCTTCTGGCCGTCCGACCAGGTCGCGTTGTCCCGTACGGTGATCTTCACGCTCTTGCTGTCCGGGGCCCACTCGGCGCCGGTGGCCAGCCACGGCTTCGACGGCTCGGCCGGCTTCACCGGGTTCCACATCATCAGGGGCTCGTAGATGACCCACTTGTAGCCCAGCGACGACGAGGCCGACGTGGACAGGAACGGGTTGTGGTTCTCGGTCTGCGGGCCGTTCGGCATGCCGACGGTCAGCACCGTGGCGGCGGCCTTGTTGCTGTTGTTGTTCGGGGACTCATTGGGTGAGTCGCCACAGGCGGCCAGGGCGCCCGAGGCGAGCACGCCCGCCAGGGCCACCGAGAACAACTTCCTTCTCTGCATCGAATTAACTCCTCAACGGTGGAACGGGTCGGAAATATCAGGGGGTGGCCCCGTGAGGGCGGTTATCGCGTGGCTCAGGTCGTGGCCGTGGTGGAACCGCGGGCCATGAACGTCGCCGGAATGACGGTCGGTCGATTGGGCAGGGGTGTGCCCTCGAAGTGGGCGAGCAGCGTGCGTGCCGCGGCCTCGCCCATCTCGCGCAACGGTTGGTGCACGGTGGTGAGCGGCGGCTGGGTGTGTGCCGCCAGGGGGATGTCGTCGAAGCCGACCACCGCCACGTCCTGCGGGACGCGCCGGCCGCTGTCCAGCACCGCCTGCATGGCGCCGGTCGCGGAGAGATCGTTGTGGGCGAAGATGGCGTCGAATTCCAGACCCTCGTCGAGGGCTCGCTGCACGCCCTCGAAGCCGCAGGCGATGGTGAAGTCGCCGGGCAGCACGTGGTCGGCGGGGATCGGGTGACCGGCCTCCGTGTAGGCCGACGCGAAGCCGTGCAGGCGCTGCTGGGTGCATCCGAAGTGTTCCGGCCCGGCGATCACCAGCGGGTGGTGGCGCCCGATCGAGAGCAGGTGCCGGGCGGCCGCTCCGGCGCCGGTGTGGTTGGTGGTGCCGATGCTGGGCACCTGCGCTGGCTGGGTGTCGCGGTCGTCGATGAGCACCACCGGCAGCCCGCGGGCGTGCAGCGTGGCGATGTAGTCGAGCGTGCCCTCCGGCTCGATCACCAGCAGGCCGTCGAACGACTTGGCGGACACTTGGGCGCCGAACTGCCGCATCGACTCCTCGCCCCGGTTGCAGGTGAACAGCAGCAGGCCGTACTGCTCGGTCTCCAGCACGTCCACGGCGCCCTGCAGCACCTCGCCGATCCACGGCCAGGTCAGCGAGGGGACGAGCATGCCGACCACGCGGGTGCGGCCCCGCGCGAGGCCGACCGCGCGGGAGCTGGGAACATATCCAAGCTCGTCGATCACGGCCCGCACTCGGGCGGCGGTGGACTCGTCCAGTTCACCCTTGCCGTTGAGGACGCGCGAGACGGTGGTCTTGCTGACCTTCGCCCGGGCCGCCACATCGGCGATGGTGATCGGCACTGGTCCTCCGGAGGGCTCGTACTGGTGTTGCCCCCGGGTGTCCTGGTTGTTTCGGAACCGGTTTCGGGAGCGGTTCCGGGCAGTTAACAGCAGTGACCCCGATCACGTCAATGTGAAGAAGGCTTTCTTCAGGTCTCAAGCCGGTAAAGGCCGGTGACCTGCCGCGCGACCTGCGGCAGCACCTCTCCGAGGGGCCCGTCGACCACCAGGCCGGCGTACGGCTCGCCCCGGGTGACACCCTGATTGACGATCGCGACGCGAATGCCGTCCTTCGCGGCCCGCAGCACGAACCGCCGCCCGGACATCACGGTCAGCGACGATCCGAGGACCAGCAGGGTACGTGCGCCGGCGACCAGCTCGAAGCTTCTGCTCACCCGCTCGGGCGGGACGGTCTCGCCGAAGTACACGACGTCCGGTTTGAGCATGCCGCCGCAGCCCGTGCAGTCGACCACCCGGAAGCCGTCGAGCTCCGCGTCGTCGAGCTCGACGTCACCGTCCGGGTTGATCTCGGCGGCGATCGGGGCGAAATGCGGATTCGCTTGGCGCAGAAGGGATTCCAGCTCGGCGCGGGGGCTGAGCAGGCCGCAGCCGAGGCAGGTGACGCGGGCCAGGTTGCCGTGCAGCTCGACCACGTCGCGGGCCCCGCCGGCCTGGTGCAGACCGTCCACGTTCTGGGTGATGACGCCGCGCAGCAGGCCGAGCTCCTGCAGTCGCGCGACGGCCCGGTGACCGTCGTTGGCCCGCGCGTCGCCGATGGTCCGCCACCCGAGGTGGCTGCGCGCCCAATACCGCCGCCGGGCCACCGGATCCCGGGTGAAGGCCTGGTACGTCATGGGGGTCGCCTTGCGGGCCATCCCGCTGGGCCCGCGATAGTCCGGAATCCCGGAATCGGTCGACAGCCCGGCCCCGCTCAGCACGACGACATCGCCCTCGGACACCCAGTCGGCCAGCCGGGCGACCTGCTCTCGCACAAGACTCACCCTCCCATGGTCCCTCGCCGGCCGCGCCGCCGCCGCAACCGCTGTCCACCGCAGAGCTGTCCACGCCCAGAAGCGGGCAGAAGGACTCTGTAGTGCTATTTCGGGGGCAGAACGGTAAGTTGGTCATCGTGGTCGATGCCGTGCGCCTGACTCCCCGTCTGTGGGACGGGCAGCGGCTCCTGCGCTTTCTCGCCGGGCTCGCCATGCTCGCGCTGGCCTTCGCCGCGCACGCCGGGCTGATCGGTCCTGCCGCTCTTCCGGCCGCGACCGGCGAGGTTCCCGCGGTGACCGCGCCGGCGACGGCCGACGCCGTGCCGGTCGCGACCACCGCGGAGGAAACCGTCACGGTGACCGAGCCGGTCCCGGCCGTGGCGCTGGTCCTCGCAT
>NZ_JBFAZH010000698.1:0-4169 GCF_040681735.1 Actinoplanes sp. NPDC051633
CGTTCTCAGTGTCCTGGCCCGGACCAAGCACGGCGATGTACTCGTCGTCGTCCGCCCAGGACTGCGCTGAGCTGCGCGGTGCCGAGTTGGAGTGGGTCGGCGAATGAGCCCGGCGGCCTGGCCGCGCGGCCCGCCCCTCGCCCAGCACACCCCGGCCCGTCATTCGCAGACCTGATCAAGGAGAGCACCATGCATAAGCACTTCATCGAGGCCGCCGAGATGCCGGCCGACGCCGAGTTCGTCAAGAGCAGTTTCTCCGGCGCTGCCGGGCACTGCGTTGAGCTGGCCGCCGTCGAGGGCGACGTCGCTGTTCGGCACTCGAAGGCCCCCGGCCTGGGCGCGCTGCGCTTCTCCCGCGAGGAGATTGGCGCGTTCGTGCGAGGCGCGAAGGCCGGCGAGTTCGACCACCTGATCTGACGACAAACGGCGGCGCAGCGAGGAGTAGAGGTCCCCGCTGCGCCGCTTGATCAAGGTACTTCAAGCAGCCGCTTCGGCGGGTCTTCGAATCGGCTCACCGTGCTGGCCGAACACCCCGCGCACCGACCAACCTCCGCCTGGCTGGTCCTCGCGCCGAGCCGCCGACGGGCATCCCGATCCGCTCTGCCTTGTCAGTCGCGGGGATAAGCGCCGCCTTGCCGTTCCCTTCGCCCGCTGGCCGGCGGCTGCGCGCCCGGCTCGGGCTCGCAGCGTGGCGCGGGCTCGGGGCGGGGTTCACGATGCACGCTCCAGGGCGCCCGGCGACGACTGAGCCAGCAGCGCCCTCGCACCCATTCCGACAGCGTTTAGACAGGCCGTTGGTACAGCGTCAGAGCCGAGTCCTAGTGACGAGGGACACTTGCCAGGTACCCCCAGGGGGTATAGGTTAAGGACGGAGGTGCCGATCATGCGACACAGCGACGCCAGCCACGACGCGCACGTTTCTGAAGATCGCGCGTATGACCACGGGAAGCCGGCAGTTACCAGCCGTGAAGCTCCGAGCGCAGCCCTGGCAACCGCCGTGATGCACGACGCCCATGCAGCCCACGGTTCGCCGGCCGTCCCGCACGCCGATCATGACGCGCCAGGCGGTCATGGCCAGCACGGCGGTCATGACAAGCACGCCGGTCATGATCCGGAGGCGTTCCGGCGGAAGTTCTGGCTCAGCCTGGCGCTGACCGTGCCGATCGTGCTGACCAGCCACATGGTGATGGACTGGTTCGGTTACACACTGGACTTCCCCGGCATCCGATGGGTCGGGCCGGCCCTCGGCACCTTCGTCTTCTTCTACGGCGGTTGGCCGTTCCTCGTCGGCGCCGTCCGCGAGGTGCGCGACCGCGCCCCCGGCATGATGCTGTTGATCTCGATGGCGATCACCGTCGCCTACGCAGCCTCGCTGCTTACCAGCTTCGGTGTTTTTGACCTTGACTTCTGGTGGGAACTGGCTGCCCTGGTCACGATCATGCTGCTCGGGCACTGGCAGGAGATGAAGGCTATCGGGCAAGCGCAGGGTGCCCTTGCTGCCCTGGCGGCGTTGTTGCCCGACGACGCCGACCGCATCGCCGGCGATGGCACCATCGAGCAGGTACCGGTGGCCGACTTGGGGGTCGGCGACACCGTCCTCGTTCGCTCCGGCGGACGCGTTCCCGCAGACGGGCGCATCGTCGACGGCGCCGCCGAGATCGACGAGTCCATGATCACCGGCGAGTCGCGGCCCGTGTCCCGCGCCGCCGGCGACCGGGTCGTCGCCGGCACCGTCGCCACCGACTCCGCCATCCGGGTCCGTGTCGACGCGGTCGGCGAGAACACGGCACTGGCCGGCATCGGCCGCCTGGTGGCCCAGGCGCAGGCGTCCAGTGGCCGAGCTCAGGTCCTGGCCGACCGGTTCGCCGCGATGTTGTTCTACATCGCCGCCGCCGCCGCCGTGATCACCTTCGTCGCATGGTGGGCACTCGGCGACATCAACCAATCGGTGATTCGCACCGTGACCGTGCTGGTCATTGCCTGCCCCCACGCGCTCGGCCTTGCCATTCCGCTGGTGATCGCGCTGTCCACGGCTGTGTCGGCCAAGGCCGGCATCCTCGTCAGGGACCGCCTCGCCCTGGAGCGCATGCGTACGGTCGACGCGGTGCTCTTCGACAAGACCGGCACCCTGACCAAGGGCGCACACACGGTCACCGGCGTCGCCGCCACCTCGCCAAACAGCGAGGACGACGTCTTGCGCATCGCCGCGGCGGTCGAGGCCGACAGCGAGCATCCCCTCGCCCGCGCTATCGTCGCCGTCGCTCACGATCGCGGCCTGCACGCGACCGCCCGCGACTTCCGCTCGCTCACCGGCCGCGGGGTCCAGGCGACAGTGGACGGGGTCACCTACGCGGTCGGCGGACCGTCATTGCTGCGCGAACTCGGCGCCACGGTGCCGGCCGGCCTCGTCGAGGAAGCCGACGGCTGGTCCCGGCGCGGCGCCGCGGTCTTGCATCTGATCCGGATCTCCGACAAACCGGAGATCCTCGGGGCGCTCGCGCTGGAGGACGAGGTCCGACCGGAAGCACGGGAGGCCATCACGCAACTGCGCGAGCAGGGCGTGAAGAAGATCGTCATGATCACCGGAGATGCTCGTCCCGTCGCCGAGGCGGTCGCGGCGAACCTCGGTTTCGTCGCCGGCACCGACGAGGTTTTCGCCGAGGTACTGCCCGCCGACAAGGACCACGCGGTTGCCGATCTCCAGAGTCGTGGCCTGACGGTCGCGATGGTGGGCGACGGCGTCAACGACGCACCGGCGATCGCCCGCGCCGACGTCGGCCTCGCCATCGGCGCCGGCACCGACGTGGCAATCGAGTCCGCCGGAGTGATCCTCGCGTCGTCCGATCCCCGCGGCGTCACCGGCGTCATCCGGCTCTCCCGGGCCACGTACCGCAAGATGATCCAGAACCTGGCGTGGGCCGCCGGCTACAACGTCGTCGCTATTCCCCTCGCCGCCGGTGTGCTCGCTTGGGCCGGCATTTCACTGAGCCCGGCGATCGGCGCGGTGCTCATGTCCGCCTCCACCATCGTCGTGGCGCTCAACGCCCAACTACTGCGCCGCGTACGGCTCACACCCGAGCCGTAGTAGCGAGCCGGAGCGGCGGCGCCCGCGATTGCGGTGAACTCTTCGGGGCGCACCTTCCGGCGTGCTGGAAGTCCAGGTACAGCCGGTAGGCGCCGGCCGACGGCACGTCGGCATGGAAGATGATCCCCGGTCCGGCCGCGGTCCGTCCGTCGCCAGGCGTTCCGTCGGGGTGCACGTGCAGGTAGGCCAGGTCACCGTGGCGCAGGGCGACAAGGTGACCGTATGCGCCGAGGTAGGGCTGCAGGTCGGTGACCGGCTTACCGTCCTTGCTCACCGACAGCGTCAGCTGCGACGGGGCGCCAGGCTGCAGCGTGCCGCCAACGGGTGACGGTGTAGCCGTCGAACGTGGTCGTGGTGCCGGCCGGCGGCAGCGGCCGGGGCCGATTGTCGCCCAGGGCCGGAATGTCCACACCAAGAGTCAGACCCTCGTGTCCAGCGGGCTGGAAGTCGGCGAAGACGCGGTATTGACGTGAAGCGGCGACGGCAAACGGAGTCGACCAGGTGCCGTCGGCTGCCAGGCTCGGGTGCAGGTGCTGGAAGCCGGACAGGTCGCGACGTACCACGATCAGGTGCAGATCCTTGTCATGGCTGGTGGTGTAGGCGGTGACCGGGGTGCCGTCGAGGCCGGCGACGCGGAACTGGAACGGCTGCGGGTCACCGGTCGACAGCTCGCCGGTCGGCGGTAGCAGCCGGTAGCCGTCCTCACTAACCTGCAGGCTGGCCGGCAGCCGCTGCTCGGTGGCGGTCGGGCCGGTGTCGTCGCTGTGCTCGGCATGGGTAGCGGCGGATGCCGGATCCGGTCCCACGGCGCGCCCCAGACTCAGGGCGGCGGTGAAGACCACCGCCAGCCCCAAGCCAAAGACACCCAGTCGTGCTGGGGTGTTCACGGCTACCTCGCCAGCTCGTAGCCGGCCTCGTCGACGGCCGCCGCGACGGCGTCTGACCCCTATACCCCTACCCCCGGGGGTACAAGAGCGGGTGGCCTGTATGACAGTGTCAGTGGTGCATGTGCATGGCGGCGCCGTCGGCGCGGGTGGCCGGCATGCGCAGGTACGCGAACACGGCCAGTGCAGCGGTGATGCCG
>NZ_JBFAZH010000699.1:0-4167 GCF_040681735.1 Actinoplanes sp. NPDC051633
CCCCGGGGTCCTCGGCGAACTTGGACGTGGTCGCCTTCTCGTCGAAGGCCTGCCCGCCGAACTGCCAGTTGAGCGCGTGGAACTGCAGCACGCCGGTGAACGGGAACGGGCTCGCCCAGTGCCCCTGGATCTTCTTGGCCTTCAGCGCCTCGAGCGCCGCCATGTACTCGTCGTTGTTGGTCGGCGGCTTCTCCGGGTCGAGCCCGGCCGACTCGAGGACCTTCTTGTTGTAGAACATGCCCAGCGGGTGCACGTCCAGCGGGATCGCGTACCGCTTGTCGTTGTAGACCCCGGCCCGCCACACCGGCGGGGAGAAGTCCTCCTCCTTGAGCTGCAAGGAGGCGGCCAGGTCGTCCAGCGGCAGCACGACGCCGCGGGCCGCGTTGGTGGCGACCTGCTCGACGTGCATGATGCCCAGATCCGGGCCGTTGCCGGTGGAGACCGCGCCGGGCACCTTCTGGTAGTAGTCGGCCCACTCGTAGACGTTCATCGTGACCTTGATGTTCGCGTTGGCCGCGTTGAACTTCTCCACCAGCGACTTCATCACCGGGCCGTCGCCGCCGGTGAAGCCGTTCCAGAACGTCAGCGCGACGTTCGGCCCGGTATAGCTGGTGGCGGCGGGCTCGGCGTTCGAGCCGCCGCCGTTCACCACGGGGTTGGGGCCGTCGTTGCCGCAGGCGCTGAGCAGGACGGCGCCGCCGGCGCCGACACCGAGGCCGAGCAGGCCTCGGCGGGACAGGTGGTTACTCACAATTTCTCCTCGAAGGTCAAGGCGTGCCACGAGATCGGGGGGAGGGTGACGGTCGTGCCGCCGGCTGTTTTCGTTGGTACGACGCGGGTCGGCGCGTCCGCAGTGTTGATCGCAGTGGTGTCGTCATCGGCCAGCGCCAGATGCTCGGCCGGCCGGTGGTTCGGGAAGGCCCGCAGGTCCAGCTCGAGCCGGACCTCCTCGGTGCCGCGGTTGACCACGAAGACCACGAGCGCGCCGGTCTCCTGGTCGTGGGTGGCGACCGCGTCGACCACGGGCACGTCGCCGAAGCGGCCGGTGCTCATCAGTGGCGCGGTGATCGCGGTGCGCAGGACGGTGCCCCGGGCGAGCCGGGCGGTCTGCGCGAACGGGTGGAAGATGGTCTGCCGCCAGGCCGGCCCGGCGGCCCGGGTGCGGATCGGGGCGATCACGTTGACCAGCTGCGCCTGACAGCCGACGGTCAGCCGGTCGGCGTGCCGCAGCATGCTGATCAGCAGGTTGCCGACCACCATCGCGTCGGTGACGTCGTAGTCGTCCTCGATCAGCGCCGGGGTGCGCTCGATGCCCCGGTCCTCCGGCTCGGTGAACCGGGACTGGTACCAGACGTTCCACTCGTCCAGCGAGAGGTTGATCCGCTTCTTGCGGCGCAGCTTCGCGCGGACGTGGTCGGCGGTGGCGATCACGTCCTCGACGAATCCGTCCAGGTCGACCGCGGACGCCCGGAAGCTCGCCTCGTCGTGCTTCTCCGGGTCGTAGTACGTGTGCAGCGAGATGTAGTCGACCTGGTCGTACGCCTCCTCCAGCACGGTCGCCTCCCAGGCCGCGAAGGTCGGCATGTCGGCGTTGGAGCTGCCACAGGCGACCAGCTCGATGCTCGGGTCGACGCGCTTCATTGCCTGCCCGGCACGGGCGGCGAGCCGGCCGTACTCGCGGGCGGTGAGCCGGCCGATCTGCCACGGGCCGTCCATCTCGTTGCCCAGGCACCAGAGCCGCACGTCGTGGGGTTTGGCGACGCCGTGCGCCCGCCGCAATTCGCTGGCGGCAGTGCCCTCGGGCAGGTTGCAGTACTCGACCAGGGCGGTGGCCGCCTCGATCCCCCGGGTGCCGAGGTTGACCGCCATCATCGGCTCGACCCCGGCGGCGGTGGCCCAGCGCATGAACTCGTTGAGCCCGAAGGCGTTGCTCTCGATCGACCGCCAGGCCAGGTCGAGCCGCGTCGGACGGTCGCCGGCCGGGCCGACCCCGTCCTCCCAGCGGTAGTTCGAGACGAAGTTCCCGCCCGGGTAGCGCACCGTCGTCACGCCGAGCTCACGAACCAGGTTCAGCACGTCGGCGCGGAGTCCATCGGCGTCGGCCTCGGGATGTCCCGGCTCGAAGACGCCGGTGTAGACGCACCGGCCCATGTGTTCGACG
The DNA here is from genome assembly GCF_040681735.1 of Actinoplanes sp. NPDC051633. NCBI lineage: Bacteria > Bacillati > Actinomycetota > Actinomycetes > Micromonosporales > Micromonosporaceae > Actinoplanes > Actinoplanes sp. NPDC051633. Next base: position 2,162 of record NZ_JBFAZH010000699.1, read on the forward strand.
AACGAGCCGAAGAGGCGAGGATCGACGGGCGCGATCGCGTACGCCGGGTCCAGAGTGAGCTGCGCCACTGACATAGCTCTGTTTACAACGTGGTATTCAACGTTGTAAAGCGCCAGCGGCCATTTGTTACGTCGACGTTTCCCGGCCGCGAGTGCTTTCTCGCGTAATGAGACGATGTGTCACGCGCACCTCGCGTGGCGCCTCGTCGCTCTGGCCGATGCGCTCGGCGAGCAGGTCGACGGCAATCTCCGCGATGCCCGCCATGTCGGGCGCGATGGAGCTCAGCGTGGGCGTGCTGAACCGGCCGTCCTCGATGTTGTCGAACCCGACCACGGCGACGTCCTCGGGCACCCGGCAACCGCGTTGCAGCAGCGTGCGGATGGCGCCGAGGGCGAGCAGGTCGTTGAAGCAGAAGACCGCATCGGGCGGCTCGGCGCCCTCGAGCAGCCGGGCCATCGCGGCCGCGCCGTCCGCCCGGTGGAACTGCTCCGCCGACGCGACCAGGCTCGGGTGGGCGGGCAGCCCCGCGTCGGCCAGGGCCCGCCGATAGCCGGCCAGTCGCTGCTTGGCGGTCACGGCGGACGGGAAGTCCTGCGCCCCGATCGCCGCGATCCGGGTGCGGCCCAGCTCGGCCAGGTGTGCGGTGGCGTCCGCCGCGGCGACCTCGTTGTCGATCACCACGTGGTCGGCCGGGCCGTGCGACACCCGCTCGCCGAGCAGCACCATCGGGGTGCCGTCGCCGTGGGTCAGCTCCTCCCCCGCCAGCGCGAGCGGGCTGAAGATCAGGCCGTCGATGGCGTGCCGGCGCAACCCGGCGACCAGGTTGCGTTCGCGGTCCGCGTGCCCGTCGGTCTGGTCGATCAGCACGGTCCAGGAGCGACGCTCGGCGGCCTGCACGATCAGTCCGGCGATCTCGGCGAAATAGGGCGATTGCAGCTCGGGCAGCGCGAGCGCGATCACCCCCGAGCGGCCGCTGCGCAGCTGGCGCGCGGCCACGTTGGGCTTGTACCCCAGCTCGTCGACGGCAGCCTGCACCCGCGCGCGTGTTTCCGGGGCCACGTGGACGTAGCCGTTGACCACGTTCGACACAGTCTTGATCGACACGCCCGCCAACGCCGCGACATCCTTCAGGCCCGGAGGCATAACGCGGACTATAACAACGCAGCCCCATGCAACCTGATCCATTTCCGAGCCGTCAGGGGGGCGTGAGAGTTCAGGAGGCTCGTAGATGACGGACCGCGATGAGCAGTTCCACGACTTCGTGCTGGCCCGGCGGGCGCAACTGGTGCGTACCGCGACGCTGTTGACGGCGGGCGACAGGCACCTGGCGGAGGACCTCGTCCAGCAGACCTTGACCAAGCTCTACGTGGGCTGGCCGGCCTTTCGCCGGGCGGACAACCCCGAGGGGTACGTGCGCCGCGCGCTGGTCAACGCGCTGACCGACGAACGCCGCCGGATCTGGCGGCGCCGGGAGCGGTCGATGGCCCAGCTCCCGGACGTCCCGGCCCAGGCCGGCAGCGTCGAGGCGGACGGTGCCGAACGCCTCCGCCGGGCGCTGAAGGATCTGCCGCCGAGGATGCGGGCCGCGGTGGTGTTCCGCTACTTCTACGACCTCGGGGTCGCGGAGACCGCGGACGCTCTCGGCTGCTCCGAGGGAACCGTCAAGAGCCAGACCGCCCGTGCCCTGGACCGGCTCCGTGCCGTCCTCACGCCCCACGCACCATTTCTCCACCAAGGAGTGAACTGATGATGGACCTGCGCGACGGACTCGAGCAGATCGCCGGCCGGCCCGTACCGCCGAACTCGGCCGAGCTGATGGCGGACCTGGGCCGGGGCCGCAAGGCGCTGCGCAAGCGCCGCACCCTCCAGGCGGCCGGCGGCTCGCTCTTCGCGGTGGCCGCCGCGGTGGCGGCGATCTCGCTGTCGGGCGTCGGCATCACGCCGGGCACCGCGGGTGACCGCCCGCCGGCCGCAACCGGCGCCGCCACCCTGAAGCTGGTCGACTA
>NZ_JBFAZH010000700.1:0-4163 GCF_040681735.1 Actinoplanes sp. NPDC051633
GCCGCCATCGTCGACCCGGCCGGCATCTTCCCCGGCGCGGGCAGCGAGCCGGTCGGGCGCAGGCTCTGGCGCGGCTTGCAGTCCTGCTGCGGAGCGACCACCTGCGGCGCCTCCGACGGCACCGGGTCGACGCGCTCGATCAGGTCGGGGCGCGGGTCCGCGGAGCATCCGGCCGAGACCGCGACGACCACGACCGCGGCGACCAGCGCCGCGGCGATCGGGCCGAGCAACCGGCGCCGCCTCATCGGTACTCCTCCAGCCGCGGGCGCAGGCCGAGGATGGCCAGCGCGCAGACCGCCAGCGCGAGCAGCGGGCCGAGCACGGTCAGCGAGCCCAGGCCGCGACCGGCGGCGTCGATCTCGCGATCGAAGGCGTTCTTGCGGTCCTCCAGCGCGCGCCCGATGTCGTCGGTCAGCCCGCGGAACGTCGCCGAGGTGTCCGCGCCGATGGCCAGGTCCACCGCGCCGTCATGGTCGCCGCTCTCGTCCTTGGCGCGGACCTCCTCGTGGATGCCGACGTAGATGTCGTGCTTGCGCATCGCCGACCGCACCCACTGCCCGGCCGGGCCGTCCACCGCGCCGGCGGCCACCGCGAGCAGGCCGTTCGGGCCGCTCAGCCGCTGCGACGCGGTGTCGAAGTCCTGCTCGTACTGCGCGCCGTTGCCGCGGGCGGCCAGGGTCAGCGCCTCGTCCCCGCGCTCCCGCAGCGCGAAGATCCGGGCCTGGGCCAGCAGCGCCACCGGCGTGGAGCCCTCGCTGTCCGCGTCGCCCAGATGGTTGCGCTGGGCGACCAGCACCCCGGTCGAGATCAGCCCGAGGAGCAGGGTAAGGGCCGTGGCGCAGGCCAGCGGGATGTTGAAGGTCCGCTTGGTGGAGCGGCTGAGCCGCACCTGGGTGTGGATCAGGGCGATGGTGAGGCTGATCAGCAGGAGCGCGTAAAGCACCACGAAGGCGGTGGATTTCGCCGAGCCGTAGCCGCGGTCCGTCTCCTGCTCGGCGATCCGGAACAGCGCCTGAGCCTGCGGTTGCAAGGTCTCGCGGTTGAGCGCGGAGGCCTGCGACAGGTACGCGGAACCGACCGGCATGCCCTGCCGGTTGTTCGCCCGTGCGGACGCGACCAGGGCGGCGTACCGGGTCACGCCGGTGGACAGCGCGCGGATCGACTCGGCCGGCTCGCTGCCCTCCGGGGTGCGCCGGGCCGCCGCGGTGAGCGCCGTGCTCACCCGGGTCAGGTCGTCCTCGTACTGCCGGGTCAGGTCGGCCGGCTCCAGCCCGCCGGCCAGGAACGCCTGGGCGGCGGTGGTGTCCGCGTCGGCCAGCGCCGAGTAGATCGTCTCGGCCTCGACCAGCAGCGGCTGCGCGCGGTCACCCAGGTCGTCGGTGCCCGACCGCGTCTGGTTCGCGGTGACGAAGACGAGCAGGCCGGTGAGCAGGCCCAGCGCGAGCAGGCCGAACAGCGTGAGCTGAAGCCGGCCCGGGGTGGTGTGCCGCAGCTGGGCGACACGTGTGAGCCCCGGCCGTTCCAGCTGAACCGTGCTCACACGACCTCCTCAGTCAAGCTCCCTCTTGAGCAGCTTTCCGGTCGCCGTCATCGGGAGGGAGTCGACGAACTGGACGATCCGAGGGTACTTGTAGCTGGCCATCTGCTCGCGGGCCCAGGCGACCAGCTCGTCCTCGGTGGTCGTCGACCCGGCGTTGCGGATCACGTACGCCTTGATCTCCTCGCCGTGGCTGGAGTGCGGCACCCCGATGACCGCGGCGAGGGAGACCGCCTCGTGGGTCATCAGCACCTCCTCGATCTCCCGCGGGTACACGTTGAAGCCACCGCGGATGATCATGTCCTTGGCGCGGTCGACGATGTAGTAGAAGCCGTCCTTGTCCCGCCGGGCCAGGTCGCCGCTGCGGAACCAGCCGTCCTTCATCACCTCGGCGGTCGCCTCGGGCCGGTTGTAGTAGCCCCGCATGATGTTGTGGCCGCGGATCGCCACCTCACCGATCTCGTCGACGCCCTCGACGGTGTTCCACTCCGGATCGATCAGCTTCACCTCGACGCCCCAGATCGGGATGCCGATCGACCCGGGACGCGGGTCGGAGTTGGGGTCCGAGAAGGTCGCGACCGGCGAGGTCTCGCTCAGCCCGTACCCCTCCAGGATCTGCACGCCGAACCGGTCCTTGACCTGGTGGATGATCTCCACGGGCAGGCTGGAGCCGCCGCTGACCGCCACCCGCATGTTGTCCGCGATCCGCTGCACGTCGACGCCCTCGGACAGGGCGTTGAGCAGACCCCAGTACATCGTGGGTACGCCGGCGAAGAACGTCACGCTCTCGGACTCGAGGAGCTTCACCGCCGCGGCGGCGTCGAACCGGGGGAGCAGCACCAGCGTGCTCGCCGTGGCGAAGCCGGCGTTCATGTTGACCGTCGAGCCGAACGAGTGGAACAGAGGCAGCACGGCGAGGTGCGTGTCCTGGCCCGGGACGGCCTTGAAGAGCCGGTTGCAGGTGAGCGCGTTGAGGATCAGGTTCGAGTGCGACAACTCGGCGCCCTTGGCCTGCCCGGTCGTGCCGCTGGTGTAGAGGATGACGGCCGGGTCGGTCTCCGGCAGGAGCACCGCCTGGAACTTCGGCGACTGCTTCGCGACGGCCGAGCCCATCGTCTCGGCGCCCTCGATCGGCGACGCGGCGGACGGGTCGGCGGTGATCAGGAAGAAGTGCTCACACCCCTCGGTCTGGTCGAAGCCGGCCTTGCCCGCCTCGCCCATCGGCAGCTCGGCAGTGCCCTGGAAGCAGAAGTACGCCTTCGCCTCGGAGTCGTTCAGGTGGTACGCCACCTCGCGGCCCTTGAGCAGCACGTTCAGCGGGACGACCACCGCGCCGGCCTTGAGGATGCCGTAGTAGACGACCGGGAAGTACGGCAGGTTGGGGCAGGACAGCGCCACCTTGTCGCCGGGCTGGATGCCCCGGCTGACCAGCAGGTTCGCCACCTGGTTGGCGGCCGCGTCGACCTGGGCGTAGGACAGGCGGGTCTCTCCGAGCACCACCGCCGTCCGCTCACCGAAGGTGCGGGCGGAGTCCTCGAGCAGGATCGACAGGTTCAGCATGGGGTCCCTCCTACAGCTGTGACGGCCGTCTCAGTGCAGCATGCCATCCCATCCTGGGAAATCAGCCTTGCAGGTAGGCGAGAACGGCCCGGACCCGGCGGTGGTCGTCGGAATCCGGCGGGAGATCGAGTTTCAGCAGCAGGCTGCCGATGTGCTTGGCCACCGCGGCCTCCGAGACCACCATCGCCCGGGCGATCGCGGTGTTCGAGCGGCCCTCGGCCATCAGGGCCAGGACCTCGCGCTCGCGCGGCGTGAGTCGCTGCAGGGGCCCCCGGCGCCGGCCGAGCAGCTGCCGCACCACCTCCGGGTCGACCACCGTGCGGCCCGCGGCCACCCGCTCGAGCGCCTCGACGAACTCGGTTACCTCGCCGATCCGGTCCTTCAGGAGATATCCGACACCGCCGGCGTGGTCGCTCTCGATCAGCTCCGCCGCGTACGTCTGCTCCACGTACTGGCTGAGCACCAGCACCGGCAGAGCCGGGTCGGCGGCGCGCATCCGGATCGCCGCCTGCAGGCCCTCGTCGGCGAAGCCGGGCGGCATCCGCACGTCGGTGACCACGATGTCCGGATCGAGCGCCCGGACGGCGCTCTCCAACGCGGCCGCGTCGCCGACCGCGGCCACCACCTCGTGCCCGAAGCGACGCAGGATCCCGGCGATCCCCTCGCGGACGATCAGCCCGTCCTCGGCGATCACGACCCGCACGGGATCTCCACACGTACCCGCGTGGGGCCGCCGAGCGGGCTGGACACCGCCACCGTCCCGTCCACCGCCGCCACCCGGTCGGCCAGCCCGACCAGCCCGGACCCGTTCGCCGGGTCGGCGCCGCCGCGGCCGTCGTCGGTCACCTCGAGCAGCAGCCGGTCGTCCGCCACCTGCGCGGTGACCCGGGCCCGGCGTGCGCCGCTGTGCTTGGCCACGTTCGCCAGGGCCTCGACGACCACGAAGTACGCGGTCACCTCGACGGCCGCGGGCAACCTGTCCTTCGCCAGGTCCAGATCGACCGGCACGGGCGCGGTGCTCGCCACGTCCCGCACCGCCGCCGCCAGAGATCGGAAGAGCACACGA
>NZ_JBFAZH010000701.1:0-4158 GCF_040681735.1 Actinoplanes sp. NPDC051633
GGCGGCCGTCCGCGGATGGCGCCCGACCCGGGGGCTGTGCCGCTTCCGGCCGCTGGGGCTTGGTGGCCGCCCGAGGCCGGATGGGGCGGCTCCGGATGGGCGTCGGTCGCGGTCACAGGCCCTCGGCCCGGTCCTCGCCGAGCGCGGTGAGCCGGTCACGCAGGCGGGACGCCTCGGCGGGCGGCAGGCCGGGGACCCGGGCGTCACTGGCCGCGGCGGCGGTGTGCAGCTGGACGGTGGCCAGCTGGAACGCGCGCTCCAGCGGGCCGGCCGTGACGTCCACGTACTGCATCCGGGCGTACGGGACGATGGACAGGCGGCGGATCACCAGGCCGTGGCGGACGAGCAGGTCGTTCTCGCGCTCCGCGTACCCCCATGCCCGGACCGCTCGCACCGTCACGATGGACCGCCAGACGGCCATGACCACCACCGCGGCCATGGCGGCGAGCCACACCCAGTGGTTCGCCAGCATCCACCCGACCACCAGGCCGGCCAGCACCACGACGACCCAGATGGTGCGGGAGATCAACTCCACAGTGATCAGCTTGGGGGAGACGCGGCGCCACTCGACGGCGTCCGGCCACGGTTCCAGAGGGTTGAGGTCGGCGTGGGCAACCCCGGCGGGCGACGGCTCGGTCACGTGCCAAGCCTAGGAGATATCGGAGCGAACGGCTGCACCTCGCGGAGGAACCCCCGGGCGCTCAGGAAGTCGCCGAGGGATCGACGATGATCTTCGCAGGCCAGCCACGTCTTGCGGCGTTCGGCGGTGTGCAGTTTCGGGTTCTGCCACAGCAGCCGCCAGGCTGCCGGCGCACGACAACCCTTGGCTGAGCACTGGATTTCCGCCACCTCGACCACCCGGCAACCATAGCTCCGAGCGGGAGAATTACGCGCCGGGCGACCACGGGGGAAGTCGCCCGGCGACGCATCGAATCTTACACACTTGATCGGCTGCCCCGTCCACCCCGCCGGCGTGGGAGTTCCGGCTAATCGCGAAGAAAGATCATGTCCGGCGGGTAAAAGTCCGCCTGCCCGGACGCTCTCAGCTCGCTCGTGTAAGTCTTGAGCGTCGGCATCCACGCCGGCACGTCCTTATACCGCTGTGGAGGACCGGTGGCCCAGCCGACCACGCCCGATACCGACGCACACCACGCCGCACCTCCGGCCGCCCCGAAGGGGCCTGGATCCTCCGCCCTTGCCGAAGGCTCAGCGGCCGGTGGCGGCGCAGTGCCGCCGGCCCAGGACGCGAGCCAGCTCGAGCGCGCGATGTTCGAGGTCAAGCGGGTGATCGTCGGGCAGGACAGGATGGTCGAGCGCATGTTCGTGGCGCTGCTCGCGCGCGGGCACTGCCTGCTCGAGGGGGTCCCCGGCGTCGCCAAGACGCTGGCCGTGGAAACCCTGGCCAAGGTGGTCGGCGGCACGTTCTCGCGCATCCAGTTCACGCCCGACCTGGTCCCGGCGGACATCGTCGGCACCCGGATCTACCGCCAGTCGAGCGAGAAGTTCGACGTCGAGCTGGGCCCGGTGTTCGTCAACTTCCTGCTCGCCGACGAGATCAACCGGGCGCCGGCGAAGGTGCAGTCCGCGCTGCTCGAGGTAATGGCCGAGCACCAGGTGTCGATCGGTGGCGAGTCGCACGAGGTGCCCGACCCGTTCCTGGTGATGGCCACCCAGAACCCGATCGAGCAGGAGGGCGTCTACCCGCTGCCCGAGGCGCAGCGCGACCGCTTCCTGATGAAGATCCTGGTCGGCTACCCGACCGACGCCGAGGAGCGGGAGATCGTCTATCGGATGGGCGTCAGCCCGCCCGAGCCGCAGGCCGTCTTCACCCCGGAGGACCTGCTCGGCCTGCAGCGCCGCACCGATCAGGTGTTCGTGCACAACGCGCTGGTCGACTACACGGTCCGGCTGGTGCTGGCCACTCGCGCCCCGGCTCAGCACGGCATGCCCGACGTGGCCCAGCTGGTGCAGTACGGGGCCAGCCCGCGCGCCTCGCTCGGCATCGTCCGGGCCACCCGCGCGCTGGCCCTGATGCGCGGCCGCGACTACGCACTGCCGCAGGACGTGCAGGACATCGTCCCCGACATCCTCCGCCACCGGCTGGTGCTCAGCTACGACGCGCTCGCCGACGACATCCCGGCCGACCACATCGTCGCCCGCATCATGCAGACCGTGCCGGTCCCGTCGGTCGCCTCCCGCCAGGGCACCTCGCCCAACGGCCACCAGCCGACCCTCCAGCCGACCAGCGGTGCGCCGGCGCTGCCGCAGGAGCAGCCGCACCACCAGCCGCACCACCAGCCGAGCAACCCCTGGCCGGGCCAGCTGTGACCCAGCCCCCCGCACCCGTCCCGGCATCCCTCTCGGCGGCCCTCCCGGCCGGCGACGACGGGGGCACCGCCCGGGCCGAGGCCGTCCTGTCCCGGCTCCAGCTGCTGGTGACGCGCAAGCTGGACGGTCTGTTGCAGGGGGACTACGTCGGGTTGCTGCCCGGGCCGGGCAGCGAGGCGGGGGAGTCGAGGGAGTACCGCGCCGGCGACGACGTGCGCCGGATGGACTGGCCGGTGACCGCGCGGACCACCACGCCGCACGTGCGCCGGACGGTGGCCGACCGCGAGCTGGAGACGTGGATGGCCATCGACCTGTCCGCCAGCCTCGACTTCGGCACCGCGCAGTGGCTCAAGCGCGACCTGGTGATCGCCGCGGCCGCGGCCATGGCACATCTGACCGTGCGCGGTGGCAATAGAATCGGTGCGGTGGTGGGCACCGGTTCCGGCCAGGTGGTCCGCGAGTCGCGCTCGTGGGGCCGCCGTAAGCACGCGGCAACCGCCGCCTCGCAGGGGCCGGGCTTCTCCGCGCCGCCCGGGGCACCGGGCGCCGGCGGCAACACGGACTCGATCGTGCGGATGCCGGCTCGCCCCGGGCGCAAGGAGGCACAGGGCCTGTTGCGGGCGATCGCGCGTACCCAGGTCAGGCCCGGCCGCACCGATCTGGGTGAGCTGATCGACCGGCTCAACCGCCCGCCTCGCCGGCGGGGTGTCGCCGTGGTGATCTCCGACTTCCTGGCGCCGGTCGAGTCGTGGGCACGACCGGTGCGCAAGCTCGGCGTGCGGCACGACGTGCTGGCCATCGAGGTGGTCGACCCGCGTGAGCTGGAGCTGCCCGACGTCGGCGTGCTGACCCTGGCCGATCCGGAGACCGGCGCGCTGCACGAGGTGCAGACCGCCGACCCGGCGCTGCGGCGGCGCTACGCGGAGGCGGCCGGCGAGCAGCGCGGCGCGATCGCCCGGGCCCTGCGCGCGGCCGGCGCGGCCCACCTGCGCCTGCGTACCGACACCGACTGGTTGCTGGACACAGTTCGATTCGTCGCCGCCCAGCGGCATGCACGCACCCGGGGGACCACCCGATGATTCGCTTCCTGCAGCCGCTGTGGCTGCTCGCCCTGCTCCCGGTGATCGCGGTCGCCGCGGTCTACGTGTGGCGGCAGTTCCGCAAGCGGCAATACGCGATGAAGTTCACCAACGTCGACCTGCTGCGCACGCTGGCGCCGCGCGGGCTGGGCTGGCGCCGGCACGCGGCCGCGGGGGCGTTCCTGCTCAGCCTGGTCGCGCTGGGCACGGCGATGGCCCGGCCCTCGGTGGACAAGGAGGAGCCGCTCGAGCGGGCCACCGTGATGCTGGCGATCGACGTGTCGCTCTCCATGGAGGCCGACGACGTCCAGCCGAACCGGATCGAGGCGGCGCAGGAGGCGGCGAAGGCGTTCGTTCAGGAGCTGCCGCCGACCTACAACCTGGGGCTGGTGTCGTTCGCGAAATCGGCGAACGTGCTGGTGTCGCCGACCAAGGACCGGGCCGAGGTGATCGCCGGGATCGACGGGCTGACGCTGGCCGAGGCGACCGCGACCGGCGAGGCCGTCTTCACCTCGCTGGACGCGATCCGCTCGGTGCCGGCCGACGGCGCGAACGGCGCGCCACCGGCCCGGATCGTGCTGCTGTCCGACGGATACCGCACCTCCGGCAGGTCCATCGAGGACGCCGGCGCGGCCGCGCTGGCCGCGAACGTGCCGGTGTCGACGATCGCCTTCGGCACCGACTCCGGTGTGGTGGACATCCGCGGGTCGCTGCAGCGGGTGCCGGTGGACCGGCTGTCGCTGCAGCAGCT
>NZ_JBFAZH010000702.1:0-4154 GCF_040681735.1 Actinoplanes sp. NPDC051633
CGCTGATCGTGGTCGGCGCCGATGTGCTGCTGCGGGCCGTGATGCCGGCCGGGCGGGCGATCTCGATCCCGACCGGCGTCGTCACCACGTTCGCCGGCGCGGCGTTGCTGGTCTGGCTGGCCCGCCGCCTGCGCGACGGCGGCCCGGCGGCGGCACCGGCGCGCGGCGCGCACGGCCGGGTCCGTACCCGTGGCCGGATCGCCGTCATCGGGGCGCTGCTCGGCGCCGGGCTGGTCGTGGCGTTCGCCGGCGCCCTGTTGCTGGGCGACCGGGTCGTGCTGCTCGGCGATGTCGCCAACTGGTGGCAGGGCACATCCGGCCGTACGGTCTCGTTCGTCCTCGACCAGCGCTGGCCACGCGTGCTGGCCGCGCTGCTCGGCGGCGCCGCCCTCGCCCTGGCCGGCATCATCGTGCAGGCGGTCTGCCGTAACCCGCTCGCCGAGCCGGGACTGCTCGGCATCACGCCGGGCGCCTCGGTCGGCGCGGTGGCGACGGTCCTGCTGCTGCCCGGCGTCGGTGCGTGGCCGGTGATGGGCATCGCGACGGTCGCGGCGCTCGGCACGTTCACCCTGGTCTACCGGCTCGCGGCCGGTCGTGGCCCGGCATCGGACCGGATCGTCCTGGTCGGCATCGGGGTCAGCGCCGGAGCCGCGGCGTTGACCTCCCTGATCGTGCTGGTCGCCTCGCCGTGGAACACCAACCTCGCCCTGACCTGGCTGGCCGGTTCCACCTACGGCCGGACTGTGTCGCAGGTCGTCCCGGTCGCTCTGGTGCTGCTGATCGCCCTGCCCCTCACCATGGCCGGGACGCGCACGCTGGACCTGGTGGCGCTCGACGAGGACGTGCCGCGGGTGCTGGGCGTCCCGATGAGCCGGTCCCGGCTCGGCTTCCTGTCGATGGCCGCGGTGCTGACCGCGAGCGCGGCCACCGCCGTGGGCGCGCTCGCCTTCGTCGGCCTGGTGGCGCCGCACGCCGCTCGTGCGCTGGTCGGCGCGAACCACGCCCGGGCGGTGCCGGTCGCGGTGGCGCTGGGCGCGTTGCTGGTCTCGGTGGCGGACACCCTCGGCCGTACGGTCCTGGCGCCGACCCAGCTCGCCGCCGGCCTGGTCACCGCCCTGATCGGTGCGCCCTACTTCGTCCTGCTGCTCTGGCGCAGCCGCCCGGCGTGAGCGGCGCCGTGTCTCAGTCGACGGCCATGACCCGGACGTCCCGCATCGCGCTGGCCATCATGTGCAGCCGGTGCGCGGGCACGTAGCGGCGCAGCAGCGGGAACTCGTCTCGTTCCTGATGCTCGGCGTGGTCCAGCAGTGCGCCGGTCAAGACGGCGAACCTGGCGTCGAAGTCGGGGTGGTGGATGCCGAGCCGGCCCAGCTCGGTGAGCGACCGCTCGACCCGTTCACCCTCCACCTGGCTGGCGAGGGCGATGGTGTCGCCGTCCGAGCCGGTGTTGCGCACGGCCGGGTGAGCGACCGAGAGCTCGCCGAGCTGGTGCAGGTGGACGGCCTGTCGCAGGGCGGTCAGCGGGCGCTGTTTCCGATCGCGCCCGGCCGTTCGGATGTCGGTGCACAGTTGCCGGATCTGCTCGTGCTCGCGATGCAGGACGTCGACGATGTCGGGTGAGATCACTTCCTGGAATGCTTTCATGGCCGTCCCTGGCGTACGGAAGAGGCGCCCGGGTCCAGGGCGGTGACACCGCGAACACTACGCGCATCCGAGCCCATCGAACGCCGACGAAGCTGACGGATTGTTCCGGCAGGACTGCGAATGATGAGCCTCTAGGCTGATCGGATGCCTGTGCTGGGCACCAAGCTGCACGTTCCGCGGCCGCGGCGACGGCTGGTGACCCGTGCCCGGCTCACCGACCGGCTCCCGGCCGACCCGGCCGCGATGCCGCGGCTCGTGCTCGTCTCGGCGCCGGCCGGCTTCGGCAAGACCACCGTCCTGACCCAATGGCTGGCCTCGGATGTCTCGGCGTCCCATCACATCGCATGGCTGTCCCTGGACGAGGCCGACACCGACCCGCGGCGGTTCCTGAGCCATCTGATCGCCGCCATCCGGTCCACGGGCCAGGAGCTGGGTGACGACGCGCTCGCCCTGCTGGAGCACGACCGGGGCGCCGCGGCCGACGCCGTTCTGGTCAGCCTCGTCAACGACCTCGACGTCGCCGCCGAGCCGACGGTGGTGGCTCTCGACGACTATCACGTCATCGACGCCGCCGAGGTCCACGACGCCCTGCGGAATCTGGTCGACAACCTGCCGCCACAGATCACGCTGGTCATCGCGACCCGGGCCGACCCGCCGTTGCCGCTGGCCCGGCTGCGGGCGCGAGGTGAGCTTCTCGAGCTGCGCGCCGCCGATCTGCGGTTCACTCGGGCGGAGGCGGGCGCGTTCCTCAACGACATCATGGGCCTGGATCTCGAGCCGGCGCACGTCGCCGCGCTCGAGGCCCGCACCGAGGGGTGGGCCGCCGGGCTTCAGCTCGCCGCGCTCGCGGCTCGCGGCCGCTCCGGTGGCGGTGACGCCGGCGGCTTCGTGGACGCGTTCACCGGGAGTCATCGCTTCGTCCTCGACTACCTGCTCGAGGACGTGCTGCGCAGCCGGCCCGACGACGTCCGGCGATTCCTGCTCGACACGTCCGTCGTGCGCGAGCTGACCGGCCCGCTCTGCGATGCGGTCAGCGGCCGAACGGACGGGCAGCAGATGCTCGAAGACCTCGAGCGGTCCAATCTGTTCGTCGTCCCGCTCGACGACCAGCGACGGTGGTTCCGATACCACCACCTGTTCGCCGAGGCGCTGCGCGCCCAGCTCACCGCCACAGATCCGGACCGAGTGCCCGGGCTGCGTCGAAGGGCCGCACGCTGGTACGCCGAGCACGACATGCTCACCGACGCCGTTCCCCACGCCCTCGCCGGCGGCGACGCCGAGCAGGCCGCGGAGCTGGTCGAACTCGCGCTCCCGGGCCTCCGGCGGCATCGTCACGACCGCATCCTCCGCGATTGGGTCCAAGCGTTGCCCGGCGATGTCGTCCGGCGCCGTGCCCTGCTCGCCACCGCCGTCGCCTGGACCCGGCTGACCGCCGGTGACCTCGACGGGGTCGAGCAATGGCTCGATTCGGCACAGGCGGCCCTCCAGCCTGCTCCCGCCGCCCGTTCCGGCGAATCCGCCGAAGCCGACCGCGACGAGGAGCTGCGCGGCCTTCCGGCCACCATCGAGATCTACCGCGCGTCGGTCGCTCAGGCCCGCGGCGACCACGCCGGAACCGCCCTGCACGCCCGGCGCGCACTCGAGCTCACCGGGCCGAGTGATCACCTCGCCCGCGGTGGTGCGGCCGGGTTCCTGGGCCTGGCGACGTGGGCCGCCGGCGACCTCAGCCACGCCGTCGACACCTTCGCCGAGGCGATCCGGAGCCTGCACCGGGCCGGCAACGTCGCCGACGCGCTGGGCGGGACCGTCGTGCTGGCCGGGATGTGGCTGGCCCGCGGCCGGCCCGACGAGGCTCGGCGACTGTACGAGCAGGCGCTGACGACCGCCGAGCGTCATCCGGGGGCCGCCCTGTCGATCACCGGTGACCTGCACGTCGGTCTGGCCGACGTCCTCCGCGAGCGCGGTGATCTCGCCGCGGCCGAGGAGCACCTGCGCACCGCCCGGGAGCTCGGCGACTCCGCATCGCTGCAGGAGAACCGGCACCGCTGGTACATCGTCATGTCCGCTGTGCTGCGGGCCCGCGACGACCTCGACGCCGCGGCGGCGATGCTCGACCTGGCCGCCTCGTCGTACCTGCCCGGCTTCTTTCCCGACGTGCGGCCGATCGCGGCCGTCAGGGCGAGGGTGCACATCGCCGGGAACCGGCTGCCGGACGCATGGGCCTGGGCCCGCGAGCACCGCGTCACGACCGACGGCGAGCTCACGTACCCGAATGAGTTCAACCAGCTCACCCTCGCCCGCCTCCTGATCGCCCAGCACCGGACCGACGATGATCCGGCCGGCCTCGACGCCGCGGCGAAACTGCTGGACCGGTTGATCACCGCGCTGGAGGGCTCGGACCGCGGCGGCAGCTTGGTCGACGCGCTCATCGCGAGGGCACTCGCCCGTCACGCGCTGGACGACCTCGGCCGAGCGCTCGGCCTCGGCGTGCCGTTCGGCTACGCGCGCAT
>NZ_JBFAZH010000703.1:0-4149 GCF_040681735.1 Actinoplanes sp. NPDC051633
GGAAGCATGTCGTGCACACAGCTTTCCAGGTGACGTTGGGCTCGACCAGGCAGCTGAGGAACGCGATTGTGCTTTCTTGATAGACGAGGTGGTGTCGATAGTGGCGGTGGCCCGCCACGGTCGCGCAAACGAAGCTGGGTCGGCGCTCGTACCCCCTCGAAGTCGAATGGTCTTTTCGCCGGGCGGTCGTCCATGTCGGAAAGGGCTCTTGTCGAGTGACCGACTTTCGGCGCTGACGACGGGTGGGCCCGAGGAGCATCGACTCATTGATTCCGGCCTCGGGAGATGCCATGGCAGAGAACCGCAACAGCCGACTCGACCGAAGGCAACTCGAGAAATCACTCGCGTTGCTTTCCGACGGCGCAACGGAACTGGTCCTGAATGTACTCAACGAAGTAGCTCTCGACAGCCGCCAGTGGGAGGCGGCGGTCGCCGATCCGCCACAGTTCCTCCGCGACCGCGGAATCGACCTGCCCGACGGCGTCGAGGTGTTGCTCGGGACCGGCACGCGGGAGCGCCCATTCCCACCACCGGAGATCGAGTTGGAACTCGTCGTGATCCGAACTTTCTGGTGGTGCACAAGGTCCCCGGGCGAACCGCAGACGTGTCTCAGGGTGAATCTCGAAGTCCCCAAGGTTCTAATCAATTGATGCCCCAGTCTGCGCGCGCGCATCGCCGCGAGGGATTCGTTGTCTCCGCTCGACCGGGTGCGCGAGGTCCTCGGCAGCTTCGTCCAAGACGCCGACGGCCTCGACGAGGTGCGCGCTGACCTGCGGCGTACGGCGCAGTTCAACACCATGCGGCACCGCGGAGACCTGGCTGCGCTGGAGACCGTCGCGAACGAGCAATATCCTCCGGAAACCCTGGCGCGGCTGGTGGGCTGGGATGCGAGCTGGGTCCTGGAAGACCCTTCCGACGCCGGAGCGGCGCGATTTCTCCGCGAGCTCGCCCAAATGCTTCGCGAGGTCATCGACGAGGTCGAGTCGCCCGGGTAGAGCCTCAGCTGTCGCCCAGAGGAGCGCCGTGCCATTGCCACTCCTCCGAGCGGCGTGGACGCCCCGGCAGGTCGACGCGGCCGGTCACCCACAGCAACGTGCTCCACGAGTCGCGGTCGGCGAGCGTGTCCGGCGTGTCCGGGAACAGCCGGGCGAGCACCCGGGCACAGACCCCAGGCGGTGCGGTGAGATCTACACCGAGGCCCTGCGCGATGTCATAGCCGTGTACGAGAGCCTCGACGCACCCCATCGCGGCGAATCCCTCGGCGTCGGCCATCCCGGTGGGGTGATACGCGCGGAGGGTTGGCGGCGCTGCGCGCACTGCGGCGTCGAGGATGCCGCCACCGGTGAGGGCGAACTCCAACACCTCGGCCGCGGTGGCGTCCGTGTCTGCGCTGGCCAGGAAGCGGACGTAACGCGTCGTCGGCCGGGCGACGACCTGGGCCGCGTAGGACAGCAGGACGTCGCCGATGTGCTCGGCGGTGTGCCAGCAGTCCCATCCCAGCGTGTCGGCGCGGGCGGACCAGTCCCGGTCGACGGCCGGCCCCAGCGCGCCGGACAGCGCATTGAGCGCCGAAGGCAGATCGCCGGCGTTGACAGCCAGGTGGTCCTGGATCGCGGCGAGTGCCTCGGTCGGCTCGTCGGTGTCGATCCGGGCGTGGGCTTCCACCGTGAATGGTGGCTGTCCGTTCGGGCCGGTGTCGACCTGCACCATGTCGAGGTTCCGGCCGAGGCCGATGAAGTACACGTTGTCGTCGTCGGCGGAATGGTTCTTGCCGAGCCGATGCACGACCAGACCGAAGTACCGCCGGCGCAGAACGTCCAGGACATCGTCCAGCGGTCCGCCGGTGCGATCGGCGGCTTGCCATAGACGAGGTGGAGGGTGTTGATCCGGCATACCATGAGCATGCCATCAACTCCGGAAGGACCTTGGCCGAGCGTTCGCGGGACACCTGATCTTGGCCGTTGTCAATAGACTCCGCTGGCTATGGATGGTGCTGGCCAATGACGGGGCGGCCGCGGAGTCCTCACGGCGGTGGCGATGACGGTGGATCTCCCCCCGGGCGCCGTGACGGGGGCGGAGGCTCCCGACCACACCGTGGCGACAGCGTTTCCGAGGCGCAGGACTCGACCGGAGAGGCTGGGCAGCGCGGACGACCCACCGCGGCCGGCGGTAGCGCATCTGGTCAAACAGGTTCGGGCGGCACGAGCACACGGGACGTCCACGGCACGGACCGCACCGGTATGCGCGGCGTTGACGTCGACCATGTATGGCGGAACGGCGACATGTATGTCCAGCAGGATGGGCAGATCGTCCGGGTCCTCGACAATGGCAACGGTACGTACGATGTCGTCGTGCGGGATATGAGCAATCCCAGCGGCGCCCCTACCACTGTGCTGAAGAATGCCACCGAACGGTACGTCAACAACAAGATCGAGGGCGGTCAGTGGGAGTGAGCACCGATGAGCCCGGCTGGACCGGGGCGGTGAGTGAGCGGCTTCGTTGTTGTGTCTGTGGTGAGGGGACCGACGGCGCCGACGACTATGTGCTTCTTCAGGTCACTGCGGCGCCCAGCGACGCCGTTCAGTGGCTCGGAGCGCACGCCCGGCACCTCAACGGGGTTCTGGCGCCCGGGTTCCAGGTCGAAGTCCATCTCATGTGAATTGATTTGCGGGCGGCGACTTTCGACGCCAGTCTGGCGGGCGTGAAACCGCCCGAGATCGTCGCCGCCGGGGAGCTTGTGCTCAAGCGCTGGGAGTTGCGGTGGGCCGATGAGGCCGCCGCCGCCGTGCGGGAGTCCCTGCCCGAGCTTCAGCCCTTTCTGCCGTGGGCGCGGGACGACTACGACGTCGGCACCGCCCGCGAGTTCGTTGAGCGGTCCGACGACGGCTGGGCTGACGGCACCGAGTTCAACTACGCCATTTTCGACGCGGCCGGTGAACTGGTCGGCTCCATCGGTCTGATGACTCGGATGGGACCCGGCGTACTCGAAATCGGCTATTGGCTGCGCACCAGCCGCACCGGCCAGGGCTATATGACCGCCGCCGTGGAAGCGATCACCCGAGTGGCGTTCGAACTGCCCGGCATCGACCGGGCCGCCATTCGTCACGACGTCCGCAACGCCCGGTCCGCCGCCGTGGCCGAGCGCGCCGGGTTCGTCGAGGTGCAGCGGCGCGATCAGGAAGGCGGGGGTACGGAGGCCGTCCGCATCCGGCTCAGAGCGTAGAGCGCGTGCGGTCAACTGGCCGCCCTTTTGACCAGATCGGCGATCGCCTTCTCGTTCGCCTTCGTCATTTTGGTCAGGGCCCAGGAGGTCGGCCACATGGTGCCGTCGTCGAGCTTCGCCGGGTCGTTGAAGCCGAGCGTGGCATAGCGCGCTTTGAACTTCAGCGCGGGCTGGAAGAAGCACACGTTCTTGCCGTCCTTCCAGTACGCGGGCATCCCGTACCAAAGCTTGGCGGTCATCTCCGGAACGCTCTCCTTGACGATCGCGTGAATGCGCTCGGCAAGGCCGCGATCCGGCTCCTCCATCTCCGCGATCTTCGCGAGAACGGCGCTCTCCTCATCCGCCTTGGAAGCGCCGCGCCGCGCCTTCATCTCCTGAGCGCGCTCCTTCATCGCGGCGCGTTCCTCGGCCGTGAACGTCTCGGACTTCTGCCTGGCAGCCATGAGATCTCCTTCGTCGGGCAAAATTCTTCCGGGTACGAACAGAATGCTAGGTACCCGCCTGCCCCGAGGGCTTCTCGAAAACTGATCGATCGACAGGAGGCATGGTGGCTCAGGAGAACGGCTGGCTCCGGAAGCTCGCGGCCGATCCGGGGCACTCGCAGTGGTACATCCGGCGGTTCCGGGACATGGCCGCGCGCGGCGAGGACCTGGCCGGCGAGGCCAGGATGATCGACGCGATGGTGCCGCGCGGCGCCCGGATCCTCGACGCGGGCTGCGGCACCGGCCGGGTCGGCGGTCATCTCGCCGCGGCCGGGCACCGCGTGGTCGGCGTGGATCTCGACCCCGCCCTGATCGCGGTGGCCGCCGCCGATCACCCCGGCGCACGCTGGCAGGTCGGCGACCTCAGCGAGCTCGACCTGCCCGAGCGTTTCGACGTCGTGGTGTGCGCGGGCAATGTGATGACCTTCGTCGCGCCCTCCACCC
>NZ_JBFAZH010000704.1:0-4146 GCF_040681735.1 Actinoplanes sp. NPDC051633
CTCGGCGATCAGTGGATCGCCGCTCGCGAAGCCGCACGGTACGAACCGTTGCTCACCTCGCCGCCGTACCCGCTGGGTCAGCGTGCCGGTGGCCTCCTGCCGTGCGCCATCGACGAGGACGGCGGCATCCTGTACTGGCATGCCGACGGTCCGGATCCGGATCGGTGGACCGTCGTCTACAGGGATGAGGACGGCGGCGCCTGGGTCGCCTTCCGGATCACTCTCGTCCCGTTCCTATACGCGGTCTTCAGCGGCGGCCTGCCCGAGCTCGGCTACGAAGAGGCCGGCTATCTGACTCGTCCCGTTCGGTTCGACCGCAACCCCTTCAGCTGACTGTCACTGAAGGGTGCCTCGTCACTTACCGGGGGATGGGGCGCATCCCGGTGGGGCGGTCGGCTGTCCTGCGGCGACCAGCGCCTGATTGACCTCGGTGGGGGAGGCGAGGCGGGTGAAGTCCGGCCCGATCGTCAGGTCGATCGTTTCGCCGGCGCGGCGGGCGTCGAACGACATGGTGACCTCGCCGCGCAGGTAGGCCCGCAGCAGGTTCGCGGCGCCGACCGCCTCGGGGCCGTAGCGCATGGCGGTGGCGTCGGTCGTCTTCCCGGGGGTGCCCGTCAGCACCGTGAGCCGGCGGTCACGCAGCCCCGCGACCACGTCGGCCGGCCCGGCCGGGGCCCCGCCGTCGATCACCCGGACGCGGACCTGAGCCGGGTCGGCCGGCAGAGCCAGCGTGCATGTCGGCGCCGACGGGCCTGCCGTTACCACGGGAGGCTGCTCAGGTCGTACGAGCATCATCATGGCGCCGGTCGTGCCCGCGGCAGCGGCGACCGCCGCGACGGCGCCCACCAGCCGGCGGTGGGCCCGGCGGCGGCCGCGGGCGCGGACCGTGGCGGCCGGGAGGACCCGCAGGTCGTCCAGGTCGGTGTCCAGCTGCCGGAGCCGGTCAGGAAGGGTACGGGACATCGATGGTCTCCTGATCGTGGTGGTCGAGCAGTTCGGCGAGGGTGGTCCGCGCCCGGGAGAGCTGGGCTTTGACCGTGCCTGGCGGGACACCCGTGGTTTCGGCGATGTCATTGACGGACATGTCGAGCAGGTAGTGCAGCGCGATGGCCCGCCGTTGTGGTTTCGGCAGGTGCTGCATGGCGTCGAGAACGGCGACCCGGTCCGGTGACGGGCCGGCGGTTGCCGCGGGCGGTGGTCCCAGGCGTGCGTGGGCGGCGAGCCGGCGGCGCAGGCCGCGCCACCGGTTGGCCATCAGGCGCCAGGCGACCGTGCGTACCCAGGCCTCCGGGTCGTCGTACCGGGTGACCTTGGGCCAGTGCTGCCAGGCTCGTGCGAATGCCTCCTGTGCGATGTCCTGGGCCTCGGACCGGTCACCGCAGGCGGCGTAGAGGTACAGCACGACTCGTCGGACCGCCGCGGTGTAGAAGGCGTCGAAGTCGGCGGTGTCGGTGTTCTGTGCTCGCACACCTGTTAACACACCGCAGCCGGTGATCCGGTTGCGCCCGTGCCGATCAACCCGACTCCGGCCCGAGCCGCAGGTGGCTGGTGATCCGGTAGCGGTCGCCGCGATAGACCGACCGGGTGAACTCGATGATCCGCCCGACGCTGTCGCGGGTGGTGCGCTCGAAGAGCAGCGCCGGTGAGTGGAGCGGCACGCCGAGCAGCTGGGCCTCGTGGGCGTCGGTGACCGTCGGCTCGGTGGTCTGCACCGCATCGGTCGGGTCCACGCCGAAGCGGTCGCGCATCAGCCGGTAGAGCGAGCCGGAGACGAAGTCGGTCGCGGCGATACCGGGGACCAGGGCGGCCGGCAGCCGGATGTTCTCGAGGGCCATCGGGTCCCCGTCGACGATCCGCCTGCGCATCACGTGCAGCAGGTCGTCGCCGGGGGAGATCTGCAGTCGCCGGCCGAGCCGGGCGCCCGCCGGTTCGGTACGGAAGACCAGCACCTCGCTCGTCCAGTCACCCTCGGCCGGCGGGACCGGCTGCCCGGATGCGGAGGGAACCTCCTGCGAGATCTTGCGCGGATTGGTGAACGTGCCTCGTCCGTGCTGCCGGACGAGCAGGCCGTCACGGGCCAGTTCGTCGATGGCCGCTCGTACCGTCGGCCGGGAGACACCGAGATGCGCGCACAGTGAGCGTTCCGACGGCATGGGATCGCCCGGCCCGCGCACGTCGATCAGCTCGCGCAGTTTGTCCCTTACCTCAGCACGCCGCACAGCACCACCCTAATGCCCTGCCGGGACGCCGCGCGCGCCGCCAGAAGTTGTCCAGTGGTCTGCCGCTGAGGATCTCGAGGCTCGGCGCATGGCTGTCGACCGCGTGCGGCGTGCCGGAGAATTAAGTTGCTCCACAGGAAATCCAGGCGTGAAGGTATTGACGTAGGCCACTGTAATGACCGACGGTACTCGGGCCGTTGATTTCCTTACCACTGGTCAACTTTGCGGCGGCAGGCCATCCCCCACCAGGCCGACCGGCGTACCCCCCACGAAGGAGCCCACCCCCATGGGACTTGAGCCGAAACGCAAGCTTGCCATCGGTGCGATCCTCGCCGTGGCCGCCACGGCCCTCACCGGCATCGGGATCGTCACCGCTCCGAGCAGCAGCGCCGCCGTCGGCTGCGGCGTGCTGTTCGACGACTTCAACTACGCGTCGCGCACCGATGCGGCGCTGAGCCAGCGCGGGTGGCGAATTCGGAGCAACGCCGGCGGCCCGGGCGTGCCCGGTGCGGGGTGGCCGGCCGACAACGTGTCGTTCCCGACCGTCGACGGGCAGAAGGTCGCGCAGCTGAGGGCGGCCACCAACGGCACCGCCGCGGGTACGTCGCACGCCGAGTTCTCGCAGAGCAACCGGCGGTTCTTCGAGGGAACGTACCTGGCCCGGATCAAGTTCTCCGACGCCCCGGCGAGCGGCGCCGACGGCGACCACGTGAACCAGACCTTCTACACGATCTCGCCGCTGGCCGCGCCGATGGATCCCACGTACTCCGAGCTGGACTTCTCCGAGTACCTGCCGAACGGCGGCTGGGGCGAGGCGGGCCCGATCAACTACCAGACCACCTGGTACACCTACGTCGCCGATCCCTGGTACGCCGACAACCAGCACAGCCAGCAGGCGCGGAGCATCAACGGCTGGCACGACGTGATGGCGACCGTCTCCGGTGGTCACGTGAAGTACTACATCGACGGCGCGCTGGTCGGTGACCACTCGGGCAAGTACTACCCCCGGCAGAACATGTCGATCGACTTCAACCAGTGGTTCATCGACCTGGCCGGGCACACCGGTGGCACCAGCACCTACCTGCAGTCGGTGGACTACGTCTACCACGCCAAGAGGCAGGTGCTGAGCCCGGCGCAGGCGGCCACGACGATCAACGGTTACCGGTCCGCGGGAACCACGCACGCCGACAGCGTCGCCACGACCAACGACTGCGACCCCGGCACCCCGCCGGGCACCGAACCGCCGCCCCCGGCCTCCGGCGCGACGATGCTCCAATCCAACTTCAGCGGCCGCTGCATCGACATCCCGGGCGCCAACCCGGTCGACGGAGCCCGGCTGCAGATGTACGACTGCAACAACACCGCCGCGCAGAAGTGGTCGTTCGAGTCCGACGGCACCCTGCGCGCGATGGGCAAGTGCATGGACCCGGCCGGTGGCGCGTCGGCCAACGGCACGCCGATCCAGTTGACCGGCTGCAACACGAACCCGGTGCAGCGGTTCACCTACACCTCCGTCCGGACCCTGGTGAACGTCTCGTCCGGCCGGTGCGTGGACATCATGGACTGGAACGGCAGCAACGGAGCGGCTTTGCAACTGTGGGACTGCGCCGCCACCGCCAATCAGGTCTGGGGCCGGCTCTGACCGACTCCGCTCCCGCTACGGCCTGGCCCGGCCCCGGCCGTAGCGGGCCAGGAACGTGGCGAAACCGGCGCCAGCCGTAAGGTGAGGTCATGGCCGCCGGACCGCTCGACATCACCTTCACCGCGACCCTCGGCAAGATCAGCGAGGGTGACACCTGGACCTGCGTCAAGCTGCCCGGCTCGGCCGAGATCTTCGGCACCCGGGGCCTCGTCAAGGTCGCCGGCACCGTCGACGGCGTGCCGTTCGAGGGTGCCTTCATGGCACTCGGCGACGGCACTCACAAGC
>NZ_JBFAZH010000705.1:0-4118 GCF_040681735.1 Actinoplanes sp. NPDC051633
GGTGAAGCTGCCGATCCGCTTGAGGGCGCGCAGGAAGGTGTCCGAGGTCAGGTCCTCGGCGAGCTGGCGGTTGCCGACCCGGAAGTAGACGAAGCGGAAGACGGTGTCCACGTACCGGTCGTAGATCAGGCCGAAGGCGGCGGACTCGCCGGCCTGAGCGCGCTCGACCAGCGCCCACACCTCGGCCGCCGCGTCCGACGGATCGGGGCGGGCCGGATATTTGGGCGGCTCCGACTCGGTGGGCGGGCCGGTGGTGCTCTGTGTCGGCAGCACCACCTGGGCCTCGGCGGCGTCGCCACTGCGCTGGCCGGGGCCGGGTTGAGCCGGCATGACCGGACGTGCGCGACCGCCGACCGGCTTGACGTTGCCGGTCGGTGGGAGGCGGCTGGGGGACTCGTTGATGTGCGGGCGGTTGCGGGTGCGCTTCGGACTGTCGCCACGGATAGCGTGAGCGACGTTCAGGATGAAGCGCGCCGAACTGTAGGGATCGCCGGCGTACACATCACTCACTGCGCCTCCTCGACACGGCGGGCCTGACCGACCACGAAACGACCCCGCCAGATCGCATATTCATGGTGAATCCGTGCTTTGTGTGGCACAGCGGCCTCCTCGGGATGAGGGATGGTCACTCATAACAAAACGGGTGGGGCGACCCCGGGAACTGCCGGGCCGACCTCACCCATAGGTGTGGAGTCCGTTACACGAGCGTGAAGTATCACGGACTCCGGACACACGGAGTCGCACACCGTGTGCGCTGCGCGAAAACATCCGGAAGCGGTGCAGACGCGACAACAGGAACGTCTGCCACCATGTAGGACACGCTCGGACGGGAAACGGACAGGATGTCCGTCCTCCTCCGTCCGGGGGCCCTGTGCGAGACTCGCTGCTCGTGGAGACAAGAGCGCGCGACGCGGTCCGTCAGGCCGCTTTGCGCCGACCCTCGGCCGTTGCCCTGATCGCCGACGAAACGACGCTGACCTGGGCGGATGTCGACGCTGCGGTGGACCGGGCCGCCGGCCGGCTGGCGGCCCTGGTCGATGAACCGGGCGGCCGGGTGGCGATCGTCCTGGGCAACACCGTGGATTTCGTGGTCGTCTACTTCGGGGTGTTGCGTGCCGGTCTGGTCGCCGTGCCGCTCAACCCCGGATACACGCCCGACGAGATCGACTACGCCCTACGTGACGCGGGCGTGTCACTGGTGGTTACGGACAGTGCGATTGCGGGCGCGTCGTGCGTACCCCCCGACCTTGGATCCGGCCCGTCGGCCGCACCCGCATCGCCGGACGGACCCGCCGCCGACCAACTCGCCGTGCTGATCTACACCTCGGGCACCAGCGGACGGCCGAAAGGCGCGATGCTCACCCACGCCGCGCTCGCGGCCAACCACGACCAGCTCGACCGGATCGAGCCGCCGGTGATCGGGCCGGACGACGTGGTGCTGCTCAGCGTGCCGTTCTTCCACGCCTACGGGCTGAACACCGGGCTCGGCTCGGTCGTGCACCACGCGGCGACCGGGGTGCTGGTGGAGCGCTTCGACGCCGCCGGTTCGCTGGCCGCCATCGCCCGGCACGGCGTGACGGTCGCGGGCGGTGTGCCGGGGATGTTCGCCGCGTGGTCGCGCGAGAGCGACGCGGCGGAGGCGTTGGCCACGGTCCGCACGGCGGTCTGCGGCGCGGCGCCGATCGACCCGGCCGACGCGGCCCGCTTCACCGCCGTGACCGGCAAGACCCTGATCAACGGGTACGGGCTGACCGAGGCGGCGCCGGTGCTGACCACGACCGCGGTGAGCGACCGCGGCAAGGCCGGCTCCATCGGCCGGCCGCTGCCCGGGGTGGCCCTGCGCCTGCGCACCGCCGACGGGTACGTGCTCTGGGAGGACGGCACCGCTTCCCCGGACGAGGACCTGGCCGAGCTGGATCTCGCCGTCGAGGACTCGGCCGGGACGGATCCGGGCGAGATCGTGGTGCGCGGGGACAACCTGTTCTCCGGCTACTGGCCCGACGGGCGGGACGGGCCGGACGCCGACGGGTGGTGGGCGACCGGGGACATCGCGTACGCGGACGGCGACGGCGACCTGCATCTGGTGGACCGGATCGGCGAGCTGATCCTGGTGAACGGCTTCAACGTCTACCCGGCCGAGATCGAGCGGGTGCTGGACTCCCACCCCGGGGTCGGCGAGGCCGCGGTGGTCGCCATGGACCACCCGGAGACCGGGCAGGCGCCGCACGCGTACGTGGTGCCCGCCCTGGATCCGCCGCCCACCGCGGCCGAACTGCAGGTGTACTGTGCCGCGCACCTCGCCCGGTTCAAGCTGCCGGCCGCGATCGAGCTGGTGTCCTCGCTGCCGCACTCGGCGATCGGCAAGGTCCGCAAGAGGGAGCTGGGATGAGCACGCGGGTCACCCTGATCAGCCGCGACGGCTGCCACCTGTGCGAGGTGGCCGAGCAGGCGCTGGAGCGGATCGTTCCGGGCGACTGGACCCGGGTCGACGTGGACTCGACGCTCGAGCTCGAGCGCGACTACGGCGACCGGGTGCCGGTGGTGCTGCTGGACGGCAAGGAGCACGGCTACTGGCGGGTGGAGGAGAAGCGGCTGAAGCGGGATCTCGCTCGGCCGCCCGGCGCTCCCCGCCTATAGTCGCCGCGTGGCGCGTACTCATCTTGTCTGGGACTGGAACGGCACTCTGCTCGACGACTTCTCCCTGGTGGTCCAGGCCACCAACAGCGCGTTCGCCGCGGTCGGCGGGCGTGACGTCGAGCCGGACGAGCATCGCCGCCGGTTCCGCCGGCCGGTCGCCGAGTTCTACGCGGAGATCCTCGAGCGGGTGGTCGACGAGGACGAGTTCGGCAAGCTCGACCGGATCTTCCACGAGGCCTACCGGATGGGGCTGACCACGATGGCGCTGGCCGCGGACGCCAAGGAGGCGTTGACGATGTGGCCGGGCAGCCAGTCACTGCTGTCGATGTGGTTCCACGACGAGCTGGTGCCGGCCCTGTCGACCTACGGGCTCGACGGCCACTTCACGCGGGTGGATGGGCTGCGCACCGAGGTCGGCGGCCACCTCAAGGCCGGCCACCTGGCCGCACACCTCGACTCGCTGGATCTGACCGGCGCCGACGCGGTCCTGATCGGCGACTCGCTGGACGACGCCGACGCCGCCTCGTCGGTCGGCGCGGCGGTGGTCCTCTACTCCGGCGGCTTCACCGACGCGACCCGGCTGCGGGCGGTCGGCTGTCCCGTGGCTGACACCCTCGTGGAGGCGGTCGGCATCGCTCGTGACCTCTGATACTTCCCGGTCGGCTTGGCGACGAGATTGGGCGCGGGCCCTGTGGACCGGTAATACTCGGATGAGCTCGGCTTTAGCACGCTGAGTGGATCTTCGTCCATACCCCGCATCAAGATCGCGATTTGTGCACGCCTTCACAAGCGCCTACTCTGTGACTCCGACGAGCCCCGCTGTAACAGCCGGTCCTTGCCGACCACGGAGGGCTCTTCGCAGGTCAGCCACCTCGTCGGCACGGAGTCAGATGAGTCAGCAGCGATACGGAAACGTTCCCGGCGCCCCCGGTGGGCCCGCCTTCCCGGATCTCCCGGAGGCGACCATCGCGCGGCTTCCGGAGTACCTCCGCGCACTGCACAACCTCGCGGACGCGTCCGAGACCATCTCGAGCGAGGGTCTCGCCGCCGCGGCCGGGGTCAACTCGGCCAAGCTGCGCAAGGACCTCTCGCACCTGGGGTCGTACGGCACCCGCGGCGTCGGCTACGACGTCCGCCTGCTGACCGCCCAGATCGAGTACATCCTCGGCCTGGACCAGCACCGGGCGGTCTGCCTGGTCGGCGTCGGTAACCTCGGGCACGCGCTGGCCGGCTACGACGGCTTCGCCGGCCGCGGCTTCCGCATCGTGGCGCTCTTCGACGCCGACCCGGCCCGGGTGGGCGAGGTGATCAACGGGCTGACCGTGCAGCACATCGAGGAGCTGGCCCGGGTCGCCGCCGAGGAGTCGATCGCGATCGCGGTGATCGCCACCCCGGCCGGCGCCGCGCAGGCGGTCACCGACGATCTGGTCGCCGCGGGGGTGACCAGCATCCTGAACTTCGCGCCGTGTGTGCTGACCGTG
>NZ_JBFAZH010000706.1:0-4116 GCF_040681735.1 Actinoplanes sp. NPDC051633
TGCGGCCTGATGCGTCCGCCGGGCCCTCGGCGGGAGCTGCGGTCTGCACCACCCACCCGGCTACGACTTGATCTTGATCTTCAGGCCAGGGCGAAGCCCGGGTCCGGGTCGGGCTCGGGGGTCGGTGCCGGGATGCGGTAGTCCTCGGTCAGGGTCGTCATCGGGCCCGGCCAGGTGGCCTGCGCGACCTCGATCGGCTTGCGGGTCTCGTCGAAGGCCACGTGCAGCAGGTGCAGCACCGGCGTGTCCGGGCGGATCTGCAGGATCTCCGCCTCGTCGCGGCTCGGCTGGCGCGCCGTGATGGTGTCGGTCGCGGAGGCGTACCGCCGGCCCAGCACCTCCTCAGCTTCCTGGTAGAGCGGGCGCCCGAAGGCCTCGCGCCGCTCCAGCGAGGTGCCCGTCGCGTCCTTCACCCGGAACCATGACGCACCCACCTCGACCGTCGCGTCGTCGGTGCGCACGATGTGCCGCCGGACAAGCATCTCGGTGCCGTCGCGCACGCCGAACGCGTCCGCGACCTCGGGCGGCGCCGGCTCGCGGCCCACGCCCGCCAGCTGCTGGCGATAGCGGGCGGCGAGGTCGGCGTGGTAGCCGCGGTGGCTGCCGTACCTGCCGCGGGCCAGGCGGTTCAGTCGCCGCCTGGTTCCCCTGACGTACGTGCCGGAGCCCGGCTTCGTGATCAGGATGCCCTCGACGCGCAGCTGGTCGACGGTGCGTTGCACGGTCTGCTTGGCCACGCCGAACATCTCGGCCATCGCCGGGATGGACGGCAGCCGCTCGCCGGGCTGCCAGTCGCCGCGCCGGATGCGTTCTTTCAGCTGGGACGCGATCTGCCGGTGCGGAAACTCGGCCGTCCCGGGGTTGATGCTCATAGGTTCCTAGGATGGCGTAGAGGGTGTGCCGGGGCGGCGACGACACGCCGTACCCGATCTGACAAGCTTCTCGATCGTGGAAGCTCTCCGGCTGATTCTTCGGTACGCCCACCTGATCGGCTTCGCGCTGCTCCTCGGCGGCGCCATCGCCCAGTTCCTCACCGCCAAGTTCCGCGTCAACAAGGCCATGCTGTGGGGCTCGATCGTCCAGGTGCTGACCGGCATCGCCCTGTCGGCGCCGCTGCGCGGGGGCGGTGACGAGGAGCCGAGCCCGGTCAAGCTGGGCGTGAAGCTGCTGATCGCCGTGCTGATTTTCGTGATGGTGATCATCCCGCGTAAGCGGACCGAGATGAACAAGGGCCACTTCATCGGCATCATCGTGATGACCTTGGCGAACGCGGCGGTCGCGACCTTCTGGCGCTGAGATCTCGGTTGCCCGCGCGTCCGGGCTGACGCATCTTCGGGGGCATGCTGACTCCCGAGGTGCTGGCCTATTACGAACGCGGCGGCGAGACCGATCGGCTCGGCGAGGGCAGCGGGCGGCTGGAGTTCCTGCGGACCTGGGACATCCTGGGTCGTGTGCTGCCCGCGCCGCCCGGCCGCATCATCGACGTGGGCGGCGCGACGGGTGTCTACGCCGGACCGCTGGCCGCCGCCGGCTACTCGGTCACGGTCGTGGACCCGGTCCCGGCGCACGTAGCCGCTGCCGCCGCACTGCCGGGCGTGTCCGCGGTGGTGGGTGATGCGCGGGCGCTGCCGGTCGCCGGCGACGCGGACGCGGTCCTGATGCTGGGCCCGCTCTACCACCTGACGTCCGCCGAGGACCGGCTCGCGGCATGGCGGGAGGCCGCCCGGGTGGTCCGCCCCGGCGGCGTGGTGGCGGGCGCGACGATCAGCCGTTTCGCGTCGGCGCTGGACGGCTTCGCGGCGGGCTCGTTCGCCGACCCGGCCTTCCGGGCGATGGCGGTGGACGACCTGGCCGACGGCGTGCACCGCAACGCCGCACAACATCCGAACTGGTTCACGACGGCGTACTTCCACCGCCCGGAGGAGCCGGCGGCGGAGGCGCGGGCGGCGGGGTTGCGCGAGGTGCGGACGGTTCTGGTGGAGGGCCCGTTCGGGTTGGCGGTCGATCGGGTACGTGAGTGGCTCGCCGACCCGGACCTGACCGCGATCCTGCTGGACACCCTGCGCCGGATCGAGCACGAGCCGAGCCTCTTGGGCGCCACCGCTCACCTGATGACCGTGGGTGAGCGTTAGCGCACACAAACTCGCACCGGAGCGGTGTTTTGTGCAGACGCTGGTTGCGGCACTGCAATCTGCTGTATAGCCAGTACGCCCGGTCTGGGCCCATACTTAGTTCACCGTCACGTATGGGGTCCGGAGACGAAGGAGGCGACGCCCAGCTGGAACTGAGCGCCGCCTCGGGCATCCGACCCCGGATGGGGGAAGGGATGTGCCCTCTCAAAAGCCATCCTTCTCCCTCTTTCCGGGTCGATGCAAGGCCCAGGGCGAAGAGGGGGTGAGGGTGGTGACCGTTTTCTATCGAAGCCGCGAGTTAGTGATCACGCACGACCGCATTCGGGTCAGGCGTTCCGGCGGCTGGCAGGTCTGGGTACTGGCCGATCTGGACGGCTGGGGCGTCATGCATCAGGCATTGCCGCCGGCCACCGGGATGTGGTCGCTCGGCTCGTCGGCGGTGCTGGTCGGGTTGCTGGCGTTCCAAATGAGAGGCTGGGTCGTGCCGGTGGCGATCGTGTTGTTCGCGGTAGCGCTCATGGTGGCCTACTGGGAGCGCCGGCGGGCGCGGAGCCGTTCCTGCTCGCAGCTGTGGGCGAGCTACAAAGGCGGTGACGAGGTGGTGATCTTCGAGCTCCCGAGAAGCCAGTTCGAGACGGCCGTGCGGGGCCTGGTCCGGGCCCTTCAACAGCGGCCCGACACGGAGTAGCAAATGCCCGGGTTTTGAGCCTGCCGACGCTAGTGTATCTTCGCGTACCTGCGGTATGGCTAGTTGACGTACGGCAGGCTCACACTCGGTGACAAGATGGGATGGAACGACAGTGGCCGGCCCGCCCGAGTATCCCGCCGTCGACCGACGGCGGGTGCGGCTCGCTCTGCGGAAGGCCCGCGAGGCGCGCGGACTGACCCAGTCCGACGCGGCGGCGGCGTTGAGCTCCTCGCTGTCGAAGGTGCAACGAATCGAGTCCGGCGAGGTTGCCGTTTCCGGCCCGGATCTGCGTGTGCTGCTCAACCATTACGGTGTGACCGATCCGGCCGTCATCGCCGACCTTGCCACGGCGGCCCGCGTGTCCCGCCGTCAGCGGTATGCGGTTGACCCCGCGCATCGCGAGCACCTCACCCCGGCCTATGCGCACCTGCTGCAATTCGAGGCGGTGGCGGTCGAGATCCGCACCTTCCAGCTGGTGCTGGTCCCGGGCCCGATGCAGACGCCGGAGTATGCCGAGGCGTTGCTGGGCTTCTACGACCGCACGCTGACGCCGGACGAGAGGCGCGTCCGGTTCGATGTCCGTATGCAGCGGCGGCGGCTGCTCGAGCCGGACAGCGGTGTCAAGTACCTGGCCATTCTCGACGAGTCCGTAATGAAGAGGGAGATCGGCGGGCTGGAGGTGATGGCCCGGCAGCTGGAAGAGCTCGCCGCGCTGTCCGAGCGCCCTAACGTCATGATCCGCGTCGTGCCTCTACGTGAAGGCGCCATGCTCGGCACCATCGGCCCGTTCACCGTCGTCGACCTCGACGGGAAGGATCCCGAGGACGCGGTGATCTATCGAGAATCCTTCGGCCGCGACATCCTCGAAGAAGAGCCCGGTGAGGTGTCCGTCCATCGTGCAGGGTTTGAAAAGCTCTGGGCTCGAGCATGGAGCGAGGAACTCTCCACCTCTGCCCTCTTGGCCGAGGCCGCACAGCTTCGATTTCGCAACGACAGCCGGTAGGGGCGACATTCGTCACCGCCGGCCGCGGCCGGCGGTGATCCTTGATGATCACCAAAGAGAGGTTCGGAGCATGAGCGAATTCACGACGCCGTGGACGCGGAGCACCTTCTGCTCAGAAGGCACATGCGTTGAGGTGTCCGCCGGCAGGAGTCACGTCGCCCTGCGGGACGGCAAGAACGTTGACAGGGAGCCGGTCCGGGTGCCGCACTCGGTGTGGACGGGCTTCCTGCAGGGCATCGCCGCGGGCGACTACCCGCGTTGAATCTTCCGAGATGCGTGCCGGTCCATGGACC
>NZ_JBFAZH010000707.1:0-4114 GCF_040681735.1 Actinoplanes sp. NPDC051633
CACCATCTCGTGCTCGGGCATGATCCGGGTGCGGTCCAACAAGACGATCATCGGCAACGCCGGGTCGGCGCTGGTCGGCTGCGGGCTGAACATCAACGGCGACCGGAACGTCATCATCCGCAACGTGACCTTCCGCAACTGGAACGACGACGCCATCAACGTGCAGGAGTCGGCCACCAACATCTGGATCGACCACAACTCCTTCAGCAACGGACACGACGGCGCGGTCGACATCAAGCGCGGGTCCGACTTCGTCACCGTCTCGTGGAACCGGGTCTTCAACCACGACAAGTCGATGCTGCTCGGGCACAGCGACGACAACGGCAGCCAGGACATCGGCCACCTGCGGGTGACCTACCACCACAACTTCTTCGACGGCTCCACCCAGCGCCACCCGCGGGTCCGCTTCGGCAACCCGGTGCACGTCTACAACAACTACTACCGCAACAACAGCGGGTACGGCGTCGCCTCCACCGAGAACGCCGGCGTGCTGGTCGAGGCCAACTCGTTCGAGGGGGTCGACGACCCGTTCCACCGCGGTGAGGGCGACTCCGGCGTCGGCGGCCTCGTCGCGCGCAACAACCTGCTGGTGAACTCGGGCAGCGGACAGACCGGCGGCAGCGTCGCGTCGATCCCCTACTCCTACCCGCTCGACTCGGCCTCCGCCGTGAAGTCGATCGTGCAGGCGGGTGCCGGCGCGGGCAAGATCTCGCTCTAGATCCGCCTCACCGACCGTCCCCCACCAGGCCGGCGGCGTCCCCTGCCCCGAGGACGCCGTCGGCCACCAGCACGCTGACCCGCCGCGACAGGGTCTGTCCGGCCTCGATGGTCAGCGGGTCGCTGAAGGCGAGCGCGGCGCAGACTCCCGCATACTCCCCGGTCCGGACGAACCATCGGTCGGCATGTGACAGACCTTCGAAGATCAGGGTGTACGCACCACCGACCGTCAAGCCGACCCACGGCGCGGCCGAGCCGTTCACGTCGCCACGCTCGTCGGCGGTGAACGCCGTGGCCGCGCCCTCGGTGGCACGCCAGAAGAACCCGCCGTACCCGGCGCCGCCGGTGCGGCCGTTGGTGGCCGGGCTGCCGAGAACGACCGTCCCCACAGCGCTCGCCGGCGCCGTCAGGCGGTACTCGACGGTGAGCCGCCAGCCCACCGGGGCCTCCTCGGCGGCGATCCGGCGCTCCTCGGCCAGCAGCAGGCGACCGTCGCCGTCCTCCCACCGCAGCCGCTCGCGCAGGCCAGCCTGCTGTGCTTCCGCCCCGGTGCCCATCGGCAGCCACTGGTCGTGCACGATCCGCCCGTGATCGTCGCGCCACACGTAACCCTCGTCGCGGACGAAGGTGCGGCCACCCCACAGATTCCAGCCGTTCACGTCGGCCATGCTCAGCGACGCGCCCAGGTGCCACGGATGGTCGAAGCAGAGCGCGTCGGTCACCGGCACACCGCCGAGGGTCCGCACCGGATGCAGGTAGGGCCGCGGCCCCAGCCGGATGTCCAGCTCCGGCTCGACGACGTAGGTGCCGACGTCCGTACCCTTGATCCGCAGGGTTTTCGTCATCCGACGATCCGCCCGCTGACCTCGCCGAGCTCGGCCGCCGAGATGACCACCTCGTCGCCGTCGGCCAGGAAGGCGCGTTGCGTGCCGTCGTCGAGCGTCAGCGGGTGCTCACCGTTCCAGGTGAGCTCGAGCAGGCAGCCGAGCTGGTCCGGCTCCGGTCCCGACACCGTGCCGGAGGCGAAGAGATCTCCGGTGCGCAGGGACGCGCCGTTCACCGTCAGGTGCGCCAGTTGCTGGGCCGCCGTCCAGTACATGTGCCGGAACGGCGGCCGGGAGATCACCGTCCCGTTGAGACGCACGGTCAGCTCCAGGTCCAGACCCCACGGCTCGCTGCCGGAGAGGTACGGCAGCAGCGGCGGATCGGCCGGCGGCGGCGCGACCCGCAGGTGCTCGAGCGCGGCGAGCGGCACCACCCACGGCGAGATGGAGGTGGCGAAGCTCTTGCCCAGGAACGGGCCGAGCGGAACGGTCTCCCAGCGCTGGATGTCGCGGGCACTCCAGTCGTTGACCAGCACGACGCCGAAGACGTGCTCGGCGAAGTCCGCGGTGGCGACCCGCCCCTCGGGCGCCGGCGTGCCCACCACGAAGCCGACCTCGGCCTCGATGTCGAGCCGCTGCGAGGGGCCGAACTCGCCGGGGCCCAACTGCCCGTGGGGGCGGCGGATCGGCGTGCCGGAGACGACCACCGTGCCCGCCCGCCCGTGGTAGCCGATCGGCAGGTGCCGCCAGTTCGGGCTGAGCGCTTCGCCGTCCGGGCGGAAGATCCGGCCCACGTTCGTGGCATGGTGCTCGGAGGAGTAGAAGTCGACGTAGTCGGCGACCTCGAAGGGCAGGTGCATCGAGACCTGCGCGGCCGGGATCAGCGTCGGCCGGGTACGCGTGAGCAGATCGTCGATCTCCGCGTGGGTGTCGTCCCAGGCCTGGCGCCCGCGGGCCAGAAACGCGTTGAGCGACGGCTCGGCGAAGTCGGCGGCGTGCTCCAGCGGCAGGGTGCTGAGGTCGGCGATGTGGTCACCGGCCGCCGCCCCCACGCGCGGCCGCTCACCGGGTCTGCTGAACACGCCGTAGGCGAGGCTCGGAATCACCCCCGGAGAATATGTGCTGACCGGTTCCGTCGGCGCGAGCCTGCTCCATCGAGAGTGACGTCAGGCGGACAGCACGCGCTCCATCGCCGTGCGGGAGCGCCGCGCCACCCGCAGGTACGAGTCGACGAACTCGCCCGGGTCGCCGCCGCCGAGGATCTGCACCACGCCGGCCAGCTCCACGCCGTGCCGGGGCAGCTGGTCGGTGGGCCGGCCACGGACCAGGGTCAGCGCGTTACGGACCCGGGCCGCCAGCGTCCAGCCGGCCGCCATCGCCGACGCGTCCGCCTTCGCGAGCAGGCCGGCCCGCTGCGCGGCGGTGAGCGCCTCCAAGGTGCGCGTCAGGCGCAGCTCCGGCACCGCGTACGCGTGCCGCAACTGCAGCAGCTGCACCGCCCACTCCACGTCGGCCAGACCGCCGCGGCCGAGCTTGGTGTGCGTGTTCGGGTCGGCGCCCCGGGGCAGCCGCTCGGTCTCCACGCGCGCCTTGATCCGCCGGATCTCGGTCACCTGCTCGCGGCTGAGCCCGCCGCGGGGGTACCGCATCCCGTCGGCGATGGCCTCGAAGCGACGCCCCAGCTCGGCGTCGCCGCAGACGGCTCGGGCCCGGAGCAGCGCCTGCGACTCCCACACCTTCGACCAGCGGGCGTAGTACTGCTGATAGGCGTTGATGCTGCGCACCAGCGGCCCTTGCCGGCCCTCGGGGCGCAGGTCGGCGTCGATGCCCAGCGCCGGGTCGGGGGCGGGGGCGTTGAGCAGCCGGCGCATCTCCTCGGCGATGTTGTGTGCCGCCGCCGACGCGCCGTCGGAGGAGCCTTCGTACACGAACAGGACATCCGCGTCCGACGGGTAACTCATCTCGTAGCCGCCCAGCCGGCCCATGCCGATCACCGCGAACCGCAGGTCCTCGGGCCCGGGGCGGCTGCGCTGGGCCACGCTCAGCGCGGCGTTCAGCGTCGCGTCGGTGACGTCGGAGAGCGCGATGCCGACCGCGTCCACATCGAGTGGCTGCGCCGGGGCCAGGTCGCCGGCGCGGCTGAGGATGTCGGCGCACGCGATCCGGAACAGCTCACGGCGGCGCTGGGCGCGGACCGCGGCGATCGCCTTCTCGGGGTCGCTGGTGTGCCGGTCGGCGGCGGCGGCGAACCCGTCGATCAGCGTCTCCCGCGGGCGGGGTTGCAGCTCGGTGTCGTTGGCCAGCAGCCGCAGCGCCTCCGGATCGCGGATGAGCAGATCGGTGGCGTACCGGGAGAGGCTGATCACCCGGGCGAGCCGGCGCGCGACCGGGCCGCCGTCCCGCAGCAGCCTCAGATACCAGGGGGTGCTGCCGAGCTTGTCCGACACGTGGCGGTAGTTGAGCAGGCCGCGGTCGGGCTCGGGGCCGTCGGCGAAGTCCTGCAGCAGCATCGAGATTTTACCTAGTTGAATCTTCTTTTCTATATAAAGCGTCGGAGCATATCAGGGGGTTAT
>NZ_JBFAZH010000708.1:0-4109 GCF_040681735.1 Actinoplanes sp. NPDC051633
CTGAGGTTGCCGACCATGCCGTCGCTCGCTGAACTGGCCGCGCTCGGCGTGGCTCGGGTGAGCTGGGCTTCCCTCTTGTACCGCCGGATGATGGTCCGGTTCTCCGAAGATCTGGCTGCGCTGCGGGAGTGAGTCAGGCCGGGCTGAGCTCGCTTTCCGGCAGCCGGAGAAGTTGGCTGCGCGACGTGATCTCGAGCTTGGTGAAGACTTTGCTCAAGTGGTACTGCACAGTGCGCGGGCTGATGAACAACTGAGCGCCTATCTCGGGGTTGGACAGGCCGTCCCGGGCCAGCCGGGCGATCTGCCCTTCCTGAGGCGTGAGGGCGACCCGAGTGTCGACCCTGCGCTTGCGCGCGGTTTCGCCGGTCGCCAACAACTCGCGGCGGGCGCGCTCAGCGAACCCTCCGGCGCCGATCCGGCCGAACATGTCGTTCGCGATCCGGAGGTGCGCGCGGGCATCGACGCGGCGGTTCTCGCGGCGCAGCCACTCGCCGTACACCAGATGTGCGCGCGCGAGATGAACGGCGATTCGGGTACGCGAGAGGCGTTCGATCGCCTCGCGATAGTAGGCCTCGGCCGCCGCACCGTCGCACAGCAGGGCGGCCGACCAGGCATGGACACCGAGCGCCCAGTCCGTGCCGGCCGCGCTGGTCCGTTCCTCGAGCCGTCGGAGGGCGGCAGCGGCCTCATCGTTGGCGCCGCTTCGGACCGCCGCCTCGATCAACTCGACGAGGGCGAAGTTGAAGACCCCGAGATCCTCGTACTCGCATGCCGACCGGGCACCGGCCAACGCGGTGCCATAGTGGCCGAGGCCGTTGTACAGGACCGCGGTCACGTAGCCGTACCCCCCGACCGCCCTACCCTCGCCTCGCGAGATCGCATGCTCGAGGTTCCAGTTCAAGGCCTCCAGCACCTCGGACTCGACGCCGCGCCACGCGGCGAGCAAAAGCGAGGAGTACTTCACCGGAGCGTTGCCGGTCGCCTCGGTGATCCCCAGAGCCTCCTCGGCCAGCGACGACGCCGCCGCGAACTCCCCGGCGTGCAGGTGCACCACGGCGCGGTATCCAAGCGCCAGGGGCAGGACGATGAGCGCTCCGGAGTCGCGACACAGCAACACTGCCCGCGTGGCCAACTCATGCCACATTCCGTCGTCCCACAGGTCGCCGGCGACCTGCCATGGCAGCCAGAACCAGCGCATCGTGTCGCCTTGATCAGGTGCGCCCGCCCGGCTGAACGCGTTGAGCGCACGCCGCAGCGGCGCCACACCCGCGACGTAGCCCTCCGTGAACCGTGTCGCCAGGCCATCGAGGAGAAGGTCGGTCGGTCGTGGCGGCTGCTTTCCGGGCGGCGCACCTCGGGCGGCTGTCGCCACCTCGATGGGACCGACGCGGGCATGGAGGCGGCCGGCGAAGATCGCAGCGCCGAGCGCCTCCATGTACGCCTCACGCGCCAATCCGCTGTCGAGCGGAGCGAGCTGGTCTGCCGCATCGAGCAGCAGCGGCGGAGCGTCGCTGCCACGGCGGAGGGCGAAGACGGTCTGGGCGCGCAGGTACGTGAGCCGGGCGCGCTGAACGTCGTCCAGCGGGAACATCGCGGCGACCGCCAGCAGCTTGAGAGCGGCCTCCGGCGCTCCCGAATCGACCTTGGCCTTCGCAGCGGCGATGGTGCGCCGGCCGCGATGCCCCGGATCGGGGGTCAGCTCGGCTGCTCGCTCGAGGAACGCGGCCGCCGCGGCGATGCCGCCGCGGTGAGCGGCACGTCCCGCCGAGAGCTCGAGTTCCGCAGCGATGACCTCGTCCGGTGTGGTCGTCGCGTGTGCCCGGTGCCACGCACGACGGTCGGGATCGAGATCCGGATCGGTCGCGTCGGAGAGCGCCTGATGTGCCTGCTCACGCTCGGGCAAGGTCGCGGTCCGGTAGACCGCGGAGCGCACCAGCGGGTGGCGGAACCGGACCCGGCCGCGGAGGTCGATCAATCCGGCGGACTGCGCGGGTGCCGCGGCGTCAGCGCCGAGCCCGAGCCGGTCGGCCGCGCGCCACAGCAGGGACACGTCGCCCACCGGCTCAGCCGCGGCCAACAGCAAGAGCCGCCGCGTCTCGGCCGGGAGCGAATCGAGCCTGCGCAGGAAGCTCTGCTCGATCCGATTCGCCAGAGGCGTGGCATCGAGCACTCCGAACCCGCCCGCCATGTCTGCTGGTGTCAATCCGCGCGGCAGCTCGAGCAGGGCGAGCGGGTTACCGCGCGCCTCGGCGACGATGCGGTCCTCGACCAGCTCGTCCAGGCGACCGGCCAGCGCCGAGTCGAGCAGCGCCCGGGCATCCCCGTCACCCAGGCCCCGGACCACCAGCTCGGGAAGCCTGGCCAACTCCGGGGTGTCGCTCGGCTCACGAACCGCGAACACCAGCCCGACCGGCTCGGCGAGCACGCGGCGTGCGACGAACGCGAGGGTGAGCGCTGATGCACGGTCGAGCCACTGGGCGTCGTCAATCACCCACAGAAGTGGTTGCCGCTCGGCAATCGCCGAGAGCAGGCCGAGCACACCGAGACCCACAACGAAGCGGTCCGGGGCCGGCGCCGCACTGAGGCCGAACGCCGCCGCGACCGCGTCACGCTGCGGACCGGGCAACCGCTCCCGCAGATGGAGGAAGGGTGCGCAGAGCTGATGCAGTCCCGCGTAGGCAAGCTCCGTCTCGTACTCGTGGCCCGACGCCCGGGCGACGCGACAGTCCGTTGCGCTGTGCACCAGGTGGTCCAGCAGAGCCGACTTACCGACCCCGGCCTCGCCACGCACGACGAGCACCTGGCTCTGACTGGCCCGCACGCTCCCCAGCAGACGGTCCAGGACGTCGCACTCGTCGCGACGACCGCGCAGCGCAGGGCT
The DNA here is from genome assembly GCF_040681735.1 of Actinoplanes sp. NPDC051633. NCBI lineage: Bacteria > Bacillati > Actinomycetota > Actinomycetes > Micromonosporales > Micromonosporaceae > Actinoplanes > Actinoplanes sp. NPDC051633. Next base: position 2,882 of record NZ_JBFAZH010000708.1, read on the forward strand.
CGTCGCCATCGTTCCCGGACGCTACTTCGGGCACCCGGTCGCGGTCAATCAATCGTTGCGCGCTCGTCGCGCCGCTCGCGACTGGCGATCCGGACTGGCGTGTTGGCGGACTCGACGGGCACGCGTCCGGCGCCATTGTCGACGCATGACAATCACTGAGCCTGTGGCCGACTTCGAAAGAGTCCGTTCGCGACTGCTCGGGATCGCATACCAGAAGCTGGATCGGGCGGCCGACGCCGAGGACGTCGTGCAGGAGGTGTGGATCCGCTGGCAAGGCGTGGACCACGCCGAGGTCCGGGATCCCATCGCGTTTCTGATCACCGTCACGAGGCGGGTGGCGCTCAACGTGGCGACCTCAGCCTGCTCCCGTCGCGAGATCAATGTCGATCAGCTCCCGGAGTTCACCATCGCGACTGTCGATCCGGCGACGGAGGCGGAGCGCCGTCAAGCGATCGAGAGCGCTGTTCAGTTGTTGATGGAACGAGTCTCCCCCGTCGAACGCGCCGTCTACGTGCTGCATGCGGCGTTCGGCTATCCGTTCCGCGAGATCGCCGAAGTCCTTGAGCTCAGCGAAGCCAACGCGCGCCAACTGGCGCGCCGCGCGCGTGCCCATCTGGCCGGACAACCCCGCTATCGCGTCGACCCGGAGGAACGAAGCGAGCTGGTCAGGGCCTTCCTCGGCGCAGCGGGGCTCGGCGACATGGCGGGCCTCATCGATCGGATGACCTATCACTCCGGCTGCCCGGTCGCGATCGCCCGTGCGAGCGGAAGGTGGCGCAGGTGATGAACCAGATCAGATCCGGATGGTCACCACCCCGGCCCACGCTCGGCGACCTGGCCGGCCAGGTCCGGCAGGTCCTCGCCGACCTTCCTCGCTTCGTCGTGGCGCCGTTCCGACGGCGTTGGCATCTGACCTGGGGAGCCACCCCGGCGGAGGTGGCCGCGCCGATGCCCGGCGACGATCTGCTGCCCGGCGCGCAGTACCGCGCCACCCGCGCGATCACCGTCAACGCTCCCCCGGCCGAGGTATGGCCGTGGCTGGTACAGGTCGGGGTGGGCCGCGGCGGCTGGTACGCCGACGACCTGCTGGACAACCTCGGCCGGCCCAGCCTCCGGAGGATCGTCCCGGCATTGCAGGATCTTCACGTGGGCCAGCGACTGGCGATGGTTCCCCACGCCGGCGAGCGCACCGCGTTCACCGTCGACGGCTACGACGAACCGTCCTGGC